>JAEWJD010000247.1 GCA_023386765.1 Pseudomonadota bacterium
TCTTTGAACTGCAGGAAGTGCCGCAAGGGGGCGTTGGGCGTCGTAGAAGTGGTCATGGTGATGTCGCAGGTCGTTTGATTGGCGGCGCTGCTCGTGGCGGTGCCGCGCTTTTGATTATCTTTGTTCGGCCAGGAGCGGGCGGGGCGGGTTTGCCTGGTGGCGGCTCCGCCCGGGAGCGCTCGCGCACAGCTGCCCTGATCGTGCGCCTGCCGCCAGGGGCGGCATGGGCGTATTCAGGAAAGCCAAGGGCGAACGCATTGCGGTGTCCTCCACGCAAAACCGGTGTTGCGGCCCCTCATTTCGGGCAATGAGGCAGGCCAAAGGATCAATCATATACAATTCGCGGCGCGGGGCGCATGTTTGAGACGCGGCCGATCCGGCGTCCGCGCGCGCACCCCGTTGTGAAGATCTCATGACAACTCGCGTCAAACAATTCGTTATTCACGGTGTCACCGAAAGCGGTGCCCGTTTCCGGCCCAGTGACTGGGCCGAACGCCTGGCCGGCGTGATGGCCCAGTTCCGTCCGCCTGGCAGTGTCGGGAACCACCTGACCTATTCGCCGTATGTCCTGCCCGTCGTGATCGACGGCGTGCGCGGGATCGTGGTCGATCAGCGTTTGCGTGAGCTTGAGCCGTTGGCTTACAAGTTCGTGGTCGATTTTGCCCGCGACAATGGGCTCAAGACCGAGGAAAGAGAGGTTTAGGACGGCATTGCCCCGGCCTGGGCCGGGGCGTGCCTGCTCCAGGTGGATCAGACCGGGGTGATGACCTTGCCGGTGGCGAAGTAGGCCGCCAGGTTTTCCAGCATCAGGTTTTCCATGGCCAGGCGCGTTTCGTAGGTGGCGCTGCCGATATGCGGCAGCACGACGGTCTGGTCGCTCTGGCGCAGGAACTCGGGCACCTTGGGCTCGTGCTCGAAGACGTCGAGCGCGGCAAACCCGAGCTCGCCCTTGGCCAGCAGGTCCGTCATGGCGGCCTCGTCGATGACGGGGCCGCGTGCAATGTTGACCACGATGCCCTTGGGGCCCAGGGCCTGGAGGGCTTCGCGTCCCACCAGGTGACGGGTCTCGGGGCCGCCGACGGTGGCGATCACCAGGAAGTCAGCCCAGTCGGCCAGCTCGGTGAGGCTGGCTGCGTAGCCGTAGGGCGTGTCATCGCGCTGGCGGCGGTTGTGGTAGCGCACTTCCATGTCGAAACCCGCGCCACGGCGTGCGATGGCTTCGCCGATGCGGCCCAGGCCGACAATACCGAGCTTCTTGCCGCTGACTCGCATGCCCAGCGGGATGCTGCCGTGCACCTGGCCCCATTGGCCGGCGCGTACGAAACGTTCGCCCTGGCCCATGCGGCGGGCTGCCGAGATCAGCAGTCCCCAGGCGAGATCGGCTACGCAGTCGGTCAGTACGTCCGGTGTGTTGCTGACCTGCACGCCATGCTGGCGGGCGGCTTCGACGTCGATGGTTTCGTAGCCGACGCCCCAGCTGCAGATGGCGCGCAGGTCCGGCAGGGCTTCGATCAGGCTGGCCGGCGCGCCGGTGTTGGCCGAGGTGACCAGGGCGGTGACGCCGCGGGCCAGTTCGCCCAGGGCGGCGGCGCCGCCCGGGTGTTTCCAGAGTTCGATGACCTCATAGGTGTCGGCCAGACGCTGGTTAGCCGAAGGAGAGCCGGCCAGCGAGCCGACCTGGATGATGCGTTGCTTGGATGTCATGACCTGTGCTGCATGGTGGATGAAAAGAGAAATGCTACTTGATCCGCTCGGACGGCAGGCCGCGCATGATCCTGCCGCCGCGCCGTTCAGTCGATCTTGGCCCCGGACTGCTGCACGACACGCTCCCATTTGCGCATTTCGTCGGCCTGCAGGCGGGCGAATTCCTGCGGCGTGGTGCTTTTCGGCACGGCCCCCTGGGCCAGCAGCTGGGTGCGCACGTTCTCTCGGGCCAGGGCGCGCGCCACATCCGCCTGGACCCGGTCTATCACCGCCTGAGGCGTGCCGGCAGGGGCGAACAGGCCGAACCAGCTGGCGGCCTCGTAATCCTTGACGCCAGCCTCGGCCATCGTCGGTACATCAGGCAGGGCGGGCGAGCGGGCCGCGGTCGTGACTGCCAGGGGCTGCAGCTTGCCGCTCTTGATGAAGCCCATGGAAGAAGGCAGGTTATCGAAGATCAGGTCCGCTGAACCGGCCATCACGTCAGTGAGCGCGGGGCTGCTGCCTTTATAGGGCACATGGGTCATGCGGGTGCCGGTCATGGCCTGGAACAGTTCGCCCGACAGGTGCGTGGACGTGCCGTTGCCCGTGGACGCCATGTTGACCTTGCCCGGATGGGCTTTCAGGTAAGTGATCAAGTCGGCCACGTTGCGGATGCCGTGGCGTTCGGCAAAGGCTGGGTTGATTTCCAGCACATTGGGCACCGGGATCACCAGGCTGACCGGTGCGAAATCCTTCACCGGGTCATAGGGCAGTTGGGGATAGATATAGGGGTTGATGGCATGGGTACTGACGGTGCCCATGATCAGGGTGTAGCCGTCATTCTTGGCACGCGCGGCTTCGGCGGTGCCGACGTTGCCGCCGGCGCCAGCCTTGTTGTCCACCACCACGGCCCGGCCCCAGTCGCGGCCCAGTTCTGCGGCCACGGTGCGTGCCGCGATATCGGTGGTGCCTCCGGCCGGGAAGGGTACGATCAGGCGGACATCGCGTTCGGGATAGGTCGATGGGGCGGATTGCGCCAGGGCCAGGGATAGTGGCGCTGCCAGGAAGGCGGCGGCAACCAGCGCGGCACGACGCCGCAGTGCGAAGGTGGACATGGGTTGTCTCCAGGCGTCGGACGCCTTTTTTGGTGTTCCTGTCGGGAATGCACTTGTAAGACAAATATAGGTATGAGTAATATGCTTGTCAATCAAGTTGGCCAGGGTTTTCCACCCTGAGCCGGCGTCATCCCGAGTCTGTCCTGGAGCCTGTTCCCTATGAAAACCAGCCCGGTCACTGTCGCCGACCTGCAGCGTTCCGTCATCGCCGTACCGCCCCTGGCGCGCAACGCCGATCTGTCCTTGAACCACGATGCCAATCGCGCCGTGTTGCGCCATCTGGAGGCGGGCGGTGTGCGCAGCGTCATGTACGGCGGCAATGCGAATTTCTACCATATTGCCGTGAGCGAATATGCCCGCGTGCTGGACTTCCTGGCGCAGGCCGCCGGCGACGATACCTGGGTGCTGCCGTCAGCCGGACCGGACTACGGCAAGCTGATGGATCAGGCGCGTTTGCTGCGCGAGCGGGCATTTCCGACGGCCATGCTGTTGCCCATGAGCTTTCCCTATACCGACGCCGGGCTGGCCGACGGCGTGCGCCGTTTCAGTGATGCGTTGGGGCGGCCGGTCGTGGTCTATATCAAGTCGGAGCACTATCTGGCGCCCGAGACGCTGGCCCGGCTGGTTGCGGAAGAACGTATCGCCGCCATCAAGTACGCCGTGGTCAGGCAGGATCCGGGGCAGGATGACTATCTGAGCGCCTTGCTGCAGGCCGTCGACAAGCGATATATGGTCAGCGGGATCGGCGAGCGGCCGGCCGTGACGCATTTCCGCCAATTCGGTCTGAGCAGCTTCACTTCGGGTTCGGTGTGCGTGGCCCCGCGTGGCTCCATGCAGATGCTGCGTTGCCTGCAGGCTGGCGATTTCGAGCAGGCCGAAGCCTTGCGGCAGGCCTATCTGCCGCTGGAGGATTGCCGTGACGAGATCAGCCCTATCCGCGTGCTGCACGATGCCGTGACCCTGGCGGGCGTGGCCGACATGGGGCCCATGCTGCCCTTGCTGAGCGGGCTCGCGCCAGCTGAGCGCGAGCGCGTGGCGCCTGTGGCGCGTGCCTTGCTGGCGCGCGACCGGCAGGCACAGGCCGCCTGAGGCGGAGGGGGTAGGCAAGGCGAGTACCATACCCCCATGTTTCCGAATACACAGGAGAGTGTGTGACGCGCAAACCCGCTGTTGGCGAAACCGTGCCTGTCGAGGCGATGCCCCTGGAGCGCGGGCAGCGCGTCCGCCTGGCAGATCAGTTGTATGGGCAGATCTTTGAGCAGATCGTCTCCGGCCGCCTCAATGTGGGCGACAAACTGCCCTCGGAGCATGAGATCTGCGACCGCTTCGGCGTCTCGCGCCCGGTGGTGCGCGAGGCTTTGCTGCGTCTGCGCGCCGATGGCCTGGTGACGGCCCATCAGGGGCTGGGAACATTTGTCAGCCATCAGCCTGCGCCGCGCCTGAAGACGTTCCCGGATGTGCAGAACGTGGGGGCCTATCTGCGTGCCCAGGAGGTGCGGGTGGCGCTGGAGGGCGATGCGGCCCGCCTGGCGGCGATGCGGCGCAGCGACGAGCAGTTGCACAAAATCGAGCAGGCGCATGATGCTTTCGTGGCGGCGCTGGCCGCCGGCCAGGTCTCGCCCGAGGCCGACCTGGTTTTCCATGCCAGCATTGCCGAAGCCAGCGGCAATGATTTCTATCTGGGCGTGCTGGAGAGCATCCACGAGGCGATCAGCGGTTTCATGCGGCTGACCTTGAGCCTGACGCGCACGGGTTCGCGCCAGCGCGCCCAGCGCGTGGCCGACGAACATGCTGCCATCCTGGCGGCCATCCGCGAGCAGGACGGCGAACGGGCCCGGGTTGCGATGCAGTTCCACCTTGGGCAGGCCCGTTACCGCCTGGTGGACCGCGAGCGCGATTGATCCTTCAACATACCAAGTCAGGGGCCGCCAGAGACGGCCCCGTCATTAGGAAGAGCAGACAAGCATGAGCCAATCCCCGAAGCGTAAACGTCCGGAAGAACTGCGCAGCCACCGCTGGTACGGCGTGAAGGACCTGCGATCCTTCGGCCACCGTTCGCGCACCGCCCAGATGGGGTATCACCGCTCCGATTACGCCGGCAAGCCCGTGATCGCCATCATTAACACCTGGAGCGACATCAACCCCTGCCACAGTCACTTCAAGCAGCGGGTCGAGGAGGTCAAGCGTGGCATCTGGCAGGCCGGGGGATTTCCGGTGGAAATGCCGGCCATGAGCCTGTCGGAGCCGTTTCAGAAGCCCACCACGATGCTGTATCGCAATCTGCTGGCCATGGAAACCGAGGAATTGCTGCGTTCCTATCCGGCCGATGGCTGTGTGCTGATGGGCGGTTGCGACAAGACCACGCCGGCCCTGCTGATGGGGGCAATCTCGATGGATCTGCCGACGATCTTCGTGCCGGCCGGTCCCATGCTGCGCGGCAACTGGAACGGCGTGACGCTGGGTTCGGGCTCCGACACCTGGAAGTACTGGGCCGAGCTGCGGGCGGGCAACATCACCGAAGATGACTGGCAGGGCGTGGAGGACGGTATCGCTCGTTCTCCGGGCCACTGCATGACGATGGGCACGGCTTCGACCATGACCGCGGCGGTCGAGACGCTGGGTTTGTGTCTGTCGGGATACTCATCGATTCCGGCGCCGGATTCGCGCCATGCCCAGATGGCCAGCCAGACGGGCAAGCGCATCGTCGAGATGGTGTGGCAGGACCTCAAGCCCAGCGACCTGCTGAGCGCCGCCTCCTTCGACAATGCCGTGCGTGCCGTGCTGGCGTTGTCAGGTTCGACGAATGCGGTGGTGCATCTTATCGCCCTGGCGCGTCGCGCCGGTTTCGACCTGGACCTGGACCGCTTTGACGCGCTGGCGCGCAGCACCCCGGTGCTGGCCAACCTGCGCCCGGCCGGCCAGTACCTGATGGAAGACTTCTATTACGCTGGCGGGTTGCGCGCATTGCTGGTCCAGCTGGGGGAGTTGCTGGACCTGTCGCAACAGACGGTCGATGGACGCAGCCTGGGCGAGAACATTGCCGGCGCGCGTGTCTTCAATGACGATGTCATCCGTGCACGCGACAAGGCGCTGGTCGAACGCGACGGCCTGGCGGTGTTGCGCGGCAATCTCGCACCCGACGGGGCCGTGATCAAGCCGCCCGCCATGGAGCCGCAGTTGCAGGTGCACACCGGGCCGGCGGTGGTCTTCAGGGACTACAACGACATGGCCGAGCGGATCGATGACCCGGATCTGGAGATCAGCGCCGACAGCGTCATCGTGTTGCAGAACGCGGGGCCGCAAGGGGCGCCGGGCATGCCCGAATGGGGGCAACTGCCTATTCCGCAGAAATTGCTCAAGCAGGGCGTGCGCGACATGCTGCGCATTTCCGACGCCCGCATGAGCGGCACCAGCTATGGGGCCTGTGTGCTCCACGTTGCCCCCGAGGCTTATGTGGGTGGGCCGTTGGCGCTGGTGCGCACGGGCGATCTGATCGCCCTGGATGTGCCGGCGCGGCGCATCGACGTGCTGATCACGGATGAGGAAATGGCAGCACGCCGGGCCGCTTGGCAGCCGCCGGCCCCGCGCTTCGAGCGCGGTTTCGGCGTGCTTTACCTGAAGCACGTGGGGCAAGCCGACAGCGGCTGCGATTTCGATTTCCTGCAGACTCGCAAGGCCGAGCCGCAAAAGGGTGAGCCGGAGATCCACTGACAAGACACGGGCCCGTGGCCCGTTTTGCTTTCATGCTTGCTTGAACAGAAGATGCCGGTCAGTCCGGCGCGAGGAGACAACAGCATGGTGTGCCGCTATTCTTCTTTGAACGGTCAGCCGGGTTCCGGCGTGGTCTGCCGGAGCCGGCGTGTGGTCCTGGGATGGGCGGCAGCGCTCGCCTGCCTGGCGGTGGCACCCGCGGCGGCGGCATGGCCCGACAAGCCGCTGCGCCTGGTGGTGCCATTTCCACCTGGCGGCAGCACCGACGCCATCGGGCGCCTGCTGGCGGCCGAACTGGGCAAGGAGCTGGGCCAGACGGTGATCGTCGAGAACAAAGGCGGCGCCAACGGCAACATCGGCTCCGACAGCGTGGCCAAGGCGTCGCCTGACGGCTATACGCTGCTGCTCTCGGGGGTGGGCTCCAACGCGATCAACTACGCGCTCTACCAGTCCATGCCCTACCAGGACCGCGACTTCGCGCATATTTCCTTGCTCGCTACCGGCCCTAATGTGCTGGTGGCCAATCCGGAGTTTCCGGCCCAGACCTTGCCGGACCTGGTGCGCCTGGCCAAAGCGCATCCGGATAAGTACACGCATGCCAGTTCGGGCAGCGGTTCATCCGGCCACCTGGCCATGGAGATGCTCAAGCAGGCTGCCGGCATCCAGATGGTGCACGTGCCCTACAAAGGGGGTGCGGCCGCCATGACCGACATCATCGGAGGACGGGTTTCGGTGCTGTTTCTGAATCAGGATAATCTCCTGCCGCAAGTGCAGGCCGGCAAGTTGCGGGCCTTGGCAGTGGCCAGTGCGCAGCGTAACCCGGCGTATCCGGATACGCCGACGGTGGCCGAGGCAGGCTATCCGGGGTTTGCCGCCGAATCGTGGTTCGGCCTGTCTGCGCCTGCCCAGACGCCCGGATCCGTGATCGCGAAACTGAGCGAGGCCACGCGCCAGGCCATGTCGCAGCCCGAGTTGCGTCAGAAACTGGCCGCGGTGGGCTTTGTGGTGGTCGGCAGCGACCCGGCGACGTTCTCCGGTTTCGTCAACGATGAAATCGCCAAATGGCGTCAGGCGGCACAAGCTTCTGGCGCACGCATGGATTAACCGTCAACAGGCCGGCCACCGACAGTGGTGCCGGCTTTCAACCCTTAATGGATACTATGGACTCTCCTTTGCCCAATCGATTCCGCCAGCGCATCCTGGCGCGTGAACGCGTCATCGGCCTGTGGACCTGCATGGCCAGCCACCTGACCGTCGAGGTCGCGGGCCTGGCCAATTTCGACTGGCTGGTGCTGGATGGCGAGCATTCGCCGAATGACCTGCCAATGTTCCTGCAGCAGTTGCAGGCCTTGCAGGGCAGCCAGAGCGCCGCTGTGGGCCGGCCGTCGTGGAACGATCCGGTCGAGATCAAGCGCATGCTGGACATTGGTTTCTACAACCTCTTGATTCCTTTCATTGAATCCGAGGAGGATGCGCGCCTTGCGGTGGCTGCGACGCGCTATCCGCCGCAAGGCATCCGTGGCGTGGCTGGCCAGCACCGCAGCAACCGCTATGGCACGGTGCCCGACTACCTGCGCACCATCAATGACAATATCTGCGTGCTGGTACAGATCGAAAGCCGCCCGGGTATCGAGGCAGTCGACGATATTGCGGCAGTCGAGGGCGTGGACGGCGTTTTTATCGGTCCTTCCGATCTGGCCGCGGCGCTGGGGCATATCGGTAATCCGGGCCACCCGGAGGTCCAGGAAGCCATCCGCCATCTCTACCAGCGTGTGAGCGCGGCTGGCAAGGCCGTGGGCATCCTGGCGCCCGTGCAGGCCGATGCGCGGCGCTATCTGGACATGGGCATGCACTTCGTGGCGGTGGGGACTGATCTGGGCGCTTTCAAACAAGCGGTTTTCAACCTGCGCGAAGCGTTTCCCACCTGAATGCAGAAAAGCCCTGCCCGCGGTTCCCCGTGAGAGGGGAGGCGGGCAGGGCTTGCATCCAGCAAAAAAGGACGCCTAAGCGTCCTTTTTTGTTGCCGCGTTCAATGTCGCATTCACCTTGGTACCGAAGGCCGTAGCTTCCGGATACCGCGGTAAATCAGGCGATCGCCTTGACGGCAGCGGCCAGGCGGCTCTTGTGACGAGCAGCCTTGTTCTTGTGGATGATGTTCTTATCGGCCACGCGGTCGATCACGCTGCTTGCTTTGCGCAGCGTTTCGCCAGCCACAGCCTTATCACCGGCGGCGATGGCCTGGCGGACGCGCTTGATCGCGGTGCGCAGCATCGAACGCAGGCTGGAGTTGTGCTTGTTGCGCTCAACCGATTGGCGGGCGCGCTTGCGGGCTTGGGCGGTATTGGCCATTTAGTTGCTTTAAAAATTAGTGAATTCGGCAAAGTCAAACATTTTATCACGCTTGCCCGAAATTGCAAGGCTGGCGTCTCAAATGCTTGAGGACGGGCTTGCAAACGGCGGAAGAATACGGCGATGAGGACGACGGCGCCGACGTTTGCGATGTGGCGGATAGTTTACCGCGCATGCGTCGTTTTGCGCTCGGACTAAACCATGTCTATGCAAAAAAACGTAGAAAAAACAACAATCCGGCTTAAACGGTCAGAACATTGATGGAGACGAACCACGGCGTCAGGCGGCGGATGGAGATCGGCATGTCACGCTCCAGCGCCGCAAGGGTAGCGTCGGGGTTGTCCAAGGGGTACATGCCCGTGACCGGCAGGCCGCCAGCGGCCATCGAAATACGCAGGGTGCCGTGTCGGTACGGCCTCAGGGCCGAGATCACTTCAGCCAGCGGGCGGCCGTTAGCATGGATCCAGCCGTTTTCCCATGCTGCCTCGGCAGCCAGGTCGTCGCGTACTTGCCCGAGTCGGGCCGTATCAAAGCGGGCCCCGGCACCTTGCGGGATGGTGGCGCGCGTGCCACCGCTGGTTTCGATGTCGAGATCGCCTTCGTGGGCCACGACCAGGCTGCGATGGGCCAGCTGGCGCACCATGTAGCGCTGGCCGTAGGAGCGCACGACGCCTTCGGCCGTCTGCACCAGAAAGGGGCGATTCGGGTCGGCCGGCGAGCTGACCGCCACGGCGCCTTCCAGCAGCATCAACCGGCGATAGGTGGGCGTGAACTCCAGATTGACGCGGCTGCGGGCATCCAGCAGCAATTCGGTGCCATCGGTCAGCTGATAAAGCCGTCTTTCCCCGGTGGCGGTCGCGGCGTCGGCAGTGATGCTCCCCAGGGGATAGAAATCCCGCACGGCCAGCAGCGCGCCGGCACCTGCCGCGCCGGTCAGCGCCAGGGCGCCGGCCAGGAAGCGGCGGCGAGTCGGCCGCGGGCTGTCTTCACTGTGGCGGGCGGGCACGGCCAGCGGCGCGGGGCGCGCGTCAGGGGAGCCCTGATAGCCCAGCGGATAGGTGTCGCCCAGCCGCCCGGCCATGGTATGGCCGAGTGCGTGCGTCAATTGTTGCCAGGCGCTTTCGTGTGTCGGGTTGGCATCGCGCCAGGCCATGAAATCGGCGTAATCACGCCGGGTAGCCTGGCCAGAGCGAAGCAATAGCAACCAGTTGATCACTTGGTCCGAGAGCGCGGGCATGGGGGGGCAGGTCAATTCGTTTTCCACGCTGGCTTCTTGGCCGCCTTACTGCAGTTAGTAAATAACGAAGTTTCTTACGAACATTTACTTTAGCGTAGCACTATCTTTCATGTCGACCGGGACAAGTTCGTTATTTGTCGAGGTCATTTGTTTTTTGCTGAAACAAAGTGAAATATAGCACCCAATCGGGTTGCGTTTTATAACTTCTTCGCTTGCCAGGGGGATTTGTCCCCCACGGCAGGTGTCAGCGGGGGCGGCGCGTGAAGTCGCGCGGGCGGATCCCCAGCAGGAACAGAACCCCGAAATAGGCCAGGCCGCAGGCGGCCAGGACGGCGCCAAGCCAGGCTGCCCGCAGGCCAGGGGTCTGGCCCAGGGCAATCCAGTCCAGGCGGCTGTCGGCCGCCCAGAGCACGGCGCCCAGGGCGGCCAGCGAGGGGATCAGGCGCAGCAGGAAGCGGCCCCAGTGTTGCCCGGGACGATAGACACCCCGTCGGCGCAGGCCGAGCAACAGCAGCAGGGCGTTCAGGCAGGCGCCCAGGCCGATGGCCAGGGCGAGCCCGGCATGGGCCAGGGTGGGCACCAGGATGGCGTTGAATACCTGGGTCAGCACCAGCACCAGCACGGCGATTTTTACGGGTGTGCGGATATTCTGCTGGGCATAGAAGCCGGGGGCCAGGATCTTGACGGCCAGCAGGCCGATCAGCCCCACGGAATAGGCCATGACGGCCACCCGCGTCTGGGCGACGTCGGCAGCGCCGAATTCGCCGTAATGGAACAGCGTGGCCACCAGCCCGTCGGCCAGCATCATCATGCCCAGGGCGGCCGGCAGGCCCAGCAGCAGGATCAGGCGCAGCCCCCAGTCCAGCAGGCCGTTATAGGTCTCGTGGTCCTGGCGGGCATGGGCGGCCGACAGGCTGGGCAGCAGTACGGTGCCCAGGGCCACCCCCAGCAGGGCGGTCGGGAATTCCATCAGCCGGTCGGCGAAGGACAACCAGGTCACGCTGCCTGGTGCCAGCCAGGTGGCGATGTTGGTATTGATCAGCAGGGAAATCTGCGCCACCGATACACCCAGGATGGCCGGGACCATCTGGCGCAGGATGTGCTGGACAGTGGCGTCGCGCCAGGCGTCGCCCAGCTTGAAGGACAGCCGCGGGATCAGGCCCAGGCGGCCCAGGGCGATCCATTGCACCGCCAGCTGCGCCACGCCGCCGGCCATCACGCCGATGGACAGGGCATAGATGGGCACGTCCATGCGGGGGGCCAGCCAGATCGCGGCGCAGATCATCGCCAGGTTCAGCAGCACGGGCGTGAAAGCCGGCACGGCAAACTTGCGCCAGGTGTTCAAGACCCCTGAGGCAAAGGCGATGAGCGACATGCACAGGATGTACGGGAACATGACCCGGGTCATCCAGACGGCAGCGCCGAATTCGGTCCCGCGCCCGCTGTCGCGCAGGCCGCTGGCCATGGCGCTGACCACCCAGGGTGCCGCGACGATGCCGATTGCGGTCACGGTCATGAGCACGGCGGTCAACAGCAGGGCGACGCGATCGAGCAGCACGCGCACTTCGGCTTCGCCGTGCTGGTTGCGGGTGGCGCCGAGGATCGGCACGAAGGCTTGTGCGAATGCGCCTTCGGCAAACAGGCGGCGCAGCAGGTTGGGGATGCGGAAGGCGACCCAGAAGGCATCGGTCAATGCGCCGGCGCCGAACGCGCGCGCAATCAGGATGTCACGGATCAGGCCGGTGATGCGCGACAGCAGGGTGAAGCTGCTGACGGTGGCCGCCGAGCGGAACAAGGCCATGGCAGGGGAAGCAGGGAGAGACAGGCACGCGC
>JAEWJD010000255.1 GCA_023386765.1 Pseudomonadota bacterium
ATCGCATCGTGCTGGAGAAATTCCCGCAGTACTGGGATGCGGGCAATTACCACTTCGACCGCGTGGTGTTCACGCCCATTCCCGATTCCACCGTGCGCCTGAACAACCTGCGCGCCGGCGGCCTGGATATCGTCGAGCGCATCGCGCCGACCGACGCCGACGCCGTCAAGGGCGACGCCAAGCTGCGTTTCGCGCCGGTCACCGGGCTGGGCTTCCAGGCGGTGGCGGTCAACGTCGCCCATGGCGATCGCGTCAATCCGGCGTTCAAGGACAAGCGCGTGCGTCAGGCCCTCGAACTGGCCATCGACCGTGACGTGATCAACCAGGTGGTGGGCCAGGGCATGTTCCAGCCGGCGCATCAGCCCTTCGCGCCGGCCAGTTTTGCCTTTGATACCAGCGTCGAGCACAGCGGCCGCGATCCGGAAAAAGCCCGGGCGCTGCTCAAGGAAGCTGGCCACGACCGCGTGGCATTCGAGCTCACCTATGGCAACAACACCACCATGCAGCAGGTCATGGAACTGATCCAGGCCATGGGGGCCGAGGCCGGTTTTGACATCTCGCTGCGCCCGCTGGAGTTTGCCGCCGTGCAGGCCGCGCTCGCCCGTGGCGACTTCCAGATCGGCCAGACCGGCTGGTCGGGCCGTGTCGACCCGAGCGGCAACATCCATCAATACGTCGCTTGCAAGGGCAACCTGAACGACGGCCGCTTCTGCGACGCCGAAGTCGACAAACTGCTGGACGAAGCCCGTGCGGTTTCCGATGAAGGCAAGCGCCGTGAACTCTACAGCCAGGTGCTGCAGAAAATGCAGGTCGAGCGCCCGCAGATCTACCTGTTCTATCTGCCGTGGATCTTCGGCGCCCAGCAAAGTATCCAGGGCTTTGAACCCTACCCCGATGGCCTGATCCGCCTGAAGGGCGTCAAGGCCGCTGGCAAGTAAGCATCATGGATTCTGGACACCGCATGTTCACCACGCGCCCGGAGATTCTGGGCAGTTTCGGCGTGGTGACCTCCACCCACTGGCTGGCCAGCGCGGCCGGCATGGGGCTGCTGGAACGGGGCGGCAACGCCTTTGACGCGGCCGTGGCGGCCGGCTTCGTGCTGCAGGTGGTCGAACCGCATCTGGTCGGGCCGGCCGGCGAAGTGCCGGTGATCTTCCATTCGGTCAAGACGGGTCGTACCGAAGTGCTCTGCGGGCAAGGGCCGACACCGGCTGGCGCGACGCTGGAGCACTACCAGGGCCTGGGGCTGGAGCTGATTCCCGGCAACGGGCTGCTGCCGGCGGTGATCCCCGGCGCCTTCGATGCCTGGATGCTGCTGTTGCGCGACCATGGGTCGATGCGGCTGCGCGATGTGCTGGAACCGGCGATCTTCTATGCCGAGTCCGGTCATGCGCTCATGCCGCGCATCAGCAACACCATCAAGGGCCTGCAGGATTTCTTCACGCAGCACTGGCCCAGTACGGCAGGGGTCTACCTGCCCGGCGGGCAGGTGCCGCAGGCCGGCAAACTGTTCCGCAACCCGGCCCTGGCGCGTACCTGGCGCCGGGTGCTGGAGAGCGCCGAGGCGGCCGGCCCGGATCGCGACCGCCAGATCGAGGCGGCCCGCGATGCCTTCTACCGGGGATTCATTGCCGAGGCCATCGACCGCTTCGCCCAGACCGAGGTGATGGATGAGAGCGGGCGCGCCCATCGCGGCGTGCTGCGCGCCAGCGATCTGGCCGGCTGGTCGGCCAGCTACGAGCCGGCGCTGACCTATGACTACGGTGACTACACCGTGGCCAAGGCCGGCGGCTGGAGCCAGGGGCCGGTATTTCTGCAGACCCTGGCGCTGCTCAAGGGTTTCGACCTGGCTTCCATGGGGCCGGAGAGCGCGGAGTTCATCCATACGCTGACCGAGGCAATGAAGCTGGCCTTCGCCGATCGCGAGGTCTATTACGGCGATCCTGCTTTCTGCGAGGTACCGCTGGCGGCTTTGCTGTCGGAGGACTACAACGCCGCCCGGCGCGCGCTGATCGGTGAGCAGGCCTCGCACGAGCTGCGTCCGGGACGCCTCCCAGGCTTCGAAGGGCAATGGGAGCGCGTCATGGATACGCTGGCGCGCCTGTCCAAGATCACGCCGGTGGCGCCCGCCACGCCGGTGGCCGCCGCCAAGCGCGGCGACACCACGCACGTGGACGTCATCGATCGCTGGGGCAACATGGTGTCGGCCACGCCTTCGGGCGGCTGGTTCCAGTCGTCGCCCGTGATTCCTGAGCTGGGTTTCGGCCTGAATACCCGCGCCCAGATGTTCTGGCTCGAACCGGGCCTGCCGGGTACGCTGGCGCCGGGCAAACGCCCGCGCACCACGCTGACGCCGTCCCTGGCATTGCATCGTGGCCGGCCCTATATGGTGTTCGGCACGCCGGGCGGTGATCAGCAGGAGCAATGGCAGCTGCAGCTGTTCCTGCGTCATGTGCATCATGGCCTGAACCTGCAGGAAGCCATCGACATGCCGATGTCTCATACCCAGCACTTCCCGACCTCTTTCTATCCCCGGGATCGCAAGCCGGGGCACCTGGCGATCGAAAGCAGTTTCAGCCCCGAGGTCATCGAGGCCCTGCGAGCGCGCGGCCATGTGGTCGACCCCCAGCCCGCCTGGAGCGTGGGCCGGTTGACGGCCGCGGCACGCGACGAGGATGGGCTGTTGCATGCCGCGGCGACGCCGCGGCTGATGCAGGCGTACGCGATCGGGAGGTAGTGTGGGCCCCCACGCTGCGGGGGGGAGGCCCCCACGCAGCGTACGCTTCGCGCGCTTGCTGCCCCCGAGGGGGCTGCCCCGCCTTGGGGCGGCCAGGCGGCGGGGCGGCGGTTCTTGTATGGAGCGTGCCACCACGCTTGGCGGGCTGAGGTGGGCGCTGGGGTTCGGCGGGGAGGGGGCGATGGGACGGGGTGGGTTGTTTGAACCGCCGCCGCGCGGCAAGGGCGGGCGCGAGAACGGTCTGTTGTGGCTGTTCGAGCCGCTGGAAGCCGATGCGGGGTATGGGCGGCGGCGGATGTTTGGTTGCGAAGCGGCCTATCTGGATGGTTTGCTGTGCCTGGTGCTGAGTGATCGCGAGCCGCCCTGGGATGGCTTGCTGGTCTGCACCGACAGGACGCGGCACGCGGCGCTGCAGGGGGAGTTCCCGGCTTTACGGATGCATCCGCAGTTGGGAAAGTGGCTGTATCTGCCCCAGGATGATCCGGTTTTCGAGACGCAGGCCGCTGCGCTGGTGCGCCTGGCGCTTGCACGTGATGCGCGCATCGGGGTGGCGCCGCAGCCGCGCAGGCTCAAACGTTGACTGCGGTGTCGGCGGGCGGCGTCCAGCAGTAGTCGATGTCCCATTCGCTGGCTCCGATCGGGACGAATCCCTGGGCCAGGTAGAAGTGATTCGAGCGGCTGCCTTTGAGGGCGCTCAGGGTCAGGCTGGCGCCCGCCCGGCGAGCCCGTTCGCACAGCCCGGCCATGACGCGTGCACCGATGCCCTGGCCGCAGGCCTCGGGCAGCAGATACAAGTGCTGCAGGCGCCAGGCGGCCGATCCCGTATCCAGCAGGTAGAAGCCGACACGCCGCTCATCAACCAGGATGTGACGCGCCAGTTCGGCGCGAAAGCCCGCAAGCAGGCGCTCGCGTGAGCGCACCGGGTCGTAGCGCCCCAGAGCTTGCAAACTGTCGCGCATTGCCTGGAGCCGCAGGGCGGCCAGCGCTTCGAAATCACCGTCGACGACGGCCTGCTCGCTCAGGCGCATGGCGCACCGCCCGGGGTGGAAGCCAGCGTGGCATAGACCTCGCGGTTCAGGGCCAGCCAGGCCTGGGCGGCATGTGAGAGATAGCCGCCCCGGCGCCAGATCAATGTCATTTCCCAGATGGCATCGCGCTCGTCCAGCGGGACCAGGCGCACGCCGGACTGGCGCCGTTGCTCGGCCACCGGCCGGGGCAGGAAGGATACGCCCAGGCCCGAGGCGACCAGCGCGACGATGAAGTCGATCTGGCCGCTGCGTGCCGCGACGGCCGGGCTATAGCCGGCCCGTTCGCAGGCCTGCAGCAGCAGGGGGTTGAGCGCAAAGCCACTGTCGAACAGGATGAAAGGCGTGTCGCGCAGTTGCGCCAGACGCAGGCTTGCGGCGTCGGCCAGGGGGTGCTCGGGAGGTATCAGCGCCACCAGGGGTTGGCGCGTGACGGCCTGGTGCTCGAAGGCGGGGGGCACCGGCGTGAGGGTCGCTCCCAGTTCGATATCGCCGCTGGCGACCATGTCTTCGAGCCGGCGGCTGCCATGCTCGGCCAGACTGATCTCGATGCCGGGGTAGCGGCTGCGAAACCGTGCGAACAACGGAGCGAACAGGATGCTGCTGCCCAGCAGGGGAAGCCCCAGGCGCAGCACGCCACGGCGCAGGCCGCGCAACTCCTGCAGCTCGGCCACCAGGTCTTCGCGTTCGGCCAGCATCGCCTGGGCGCGCCGGAACACGATGTCACCGGCCGTCGTCAGGCTGGGCGGCTGACGCTGGCGGTCCAGCAAGGGCATGCCGATCTCGTCTTCGAGCTGGCGCACGGCCTTGCTGACGGTAGGTTGGGTGGCGTGGATGGCCCGTGCCGCCTGGGAGAAACCGCCCTGGCGCACCACCTCGCAAAAGGCCCGCAGCGCACGGAGATCCATGGTTATTCCAGTTTGGTATAGGTGAAATGAAATGAATTCATTTTATCTATGTCCAGGAACAGCGTAAAACCAGAGCCTGGCGTTCGCAAACCGCGATCAGAGACGGGCGGGCGCAACGGAGTCTTTCATGCTGGCGCGTAGTTGGACGCTGGGCCGCAGTTATCTGCGGCGCAGCCGGATGTTGCAGATCGGGGTATTGGCCGTGTTTGCCGCGGTCGGGCAGGCCTTGGCGGGATGGGGCGGGCTGCCGGTGCCGGGCGCGGTGCTCGGTCTGGCCTTGTTGTTGGCCCTGCTGGCCACGGGCGGGGTGCGCCTGAACCATATCCGGCGCGGGGCGGACTGGCTGCTGGCCGAGATGTTGCTGTTCTTCGTGCCGGCGGTGATGTGTCTGCTTGATCACCAGGAACTGGTGGGCTGGCTGGGGCTGAAGATCCTGCTGGTCATCGCCGTCGGCACCCTGCTGGTCATGGGGGGCACGGCGGTGGCCATCGACCTGTGCTATCGCTGGATGCATCGTCATGGACGCTGAACTGCTGCAGGCGTTCTTCTGGCCGCTGGCTACGGTGCTGGCCTATCTCTGCGCGCGCACGGTGCAACGCCGCTACGGCTATTGGTGGAGTTCGGCGCTGGTGATGGCGCCCGTGCTGCTGCTGGCCCTGGCGGGGCTATTGCATGCCGACTACGCCCAATACATGCGCGGCAGCCATTGGCTGATGGCGATGCTAAGCCCGGTCATCGTTGCCTTTGCCTTGCCGCTCTACCAGGAGCGGGTGATGATCCGTCGCTACTGGCCCGTTTTGCTGCTCGGAGTGGCCGTGGGCAGTGCGTTGGCCGGCGTGAGCGCCTGGTTGCTGGCCAGCTGGCTGAACGTGCCTGATGCGATGCGCCTGAGCCTGTTGCCGCGGTCGGTCGCCACGCCGTTCGCCATGCCGCTGTCAGCCCGTTTGGGTGGCATTCCGGATCTTACGGCCGTGTTCGTGATTCTTACCGGCGTGATCGGGGCCTTGATGGGACAGCCCCTGCGCAGGCTGTTGCGGCTGCGTTCGGCGCTGGCCCGCGGCGCCCTGTTCGGCATGGGGGCGCACGGCGCGGGGGTGGCCAAGGCACGCGAGATCGCAACCGATGAGGGGGCCATCGCCGGGCTGGTGATGGTACTGGCCGGCCTGTGCAACATCCTGATCACCCCGGCGGTGGTGTATCTGCTGTTGCGCTGAGCGTCGGCCCTAGTTCTTGACCAGTCCGCCGTCGACCACCAGGTTCTGCCCGGTGACGGCGCGCGCCCAGGGCGACAGGAAAAACAGCACCGCGTCGGCGAACTCCTGGGGCGTGGTCACGCGGCGCAGCGGTGTCAGGCTGGCAATGAGGTCGAATACCTCGGTGGGCGTGCTGGCGCTGGCGTCCGTGGTGCGAAGCAGCCCCCCTGACACCATGTTGACCGTGATGCCGTCAGGCCCCAGGTCCTGCGCGGCCGTGCGCGTCAGCGACAGCAGCGCTGCCTTGGAGGCGGTGTAGTCGTGGTACGGCACCACCGGATTCTGGACCAGATTCGTGCCGATGTTCACGATGCGTCCGACGCCTGCCTCGCGCATGGCGGGCAGGGCAGCCTGCATGGTGTTCAACGCGCCTTTGAGCGCGCCGTCGATCTGGTGCTGGAAACGCTCCCAGCGGATGTCGCCCAGCGCCGGACGAGCGTCGCCATCGAAGCTGAAGTCGGCCAGGGCATTGTTCACGACCGAAGTGACCGGCAAACCCAGGTGTTCGGCGGCTTGCTGCAGCATGGCCTGAACCTGGGTGGCGTCGGTGACGTCGGCCTGCAGGGCCACGGCCAGCGGGCCCAGCTCATGCGCCAGCGCTTCGGCCTGCTGGCGGCTTTGCCGATAGTTGATGACCACGCGCGCGCCGGCTTGCGCCACTGCCCGTGCGATCGCCGCGCCCAGGCCGCGCCCGGCGCCGGTGACCAGAACGGTTTGTGCGGAAAGATCCATGCTGTCTCCTGTAAACCCGGCGATTGTGCCTGCAGGACGGCAGGGGCGTAAACCGCAGCGGCTTACCCGCCCGGCAAAGCCCTGCCGCAAGTGGGGGTAAACTCTCTGCATGATCCGTGCCTGGTTCGTGATCTTTGCCGTTTTCTGTTTCGGCGCCCTGTCGGTTTCCGCCGAGGCGGGGATGCCGCTGGCCGGTACCCCGATGCCAGTGCCGCACGAGGCCTGCGTCGAGCCGCTCCCCGTGGACACGGGCTGTGCCGCCGCCGCCCATTGCGCCGATCATGGCGCGATCTGCTCCTTGCTCTGTTCTGCCCTGTTCGTCATCGATCCGGCCGTGCCCCGGCTGCCCCGGCTGCAAGCCCGGCACCGCCACGTCCTGCGTGCGCTCATGCTGCCCGATGGCGTCATCCTGCCCTTGCCTGAGCGCCCGCCCAGTTTCGCCGTGTGATCTTGCGTATCCGGCGTTCTCCTGGACGGCCGGCGTTTTTCCTCGATTCCGGATTCGGGCGGGCCGATGGCGCGCCCTGGAGCAATGAAAATGGCAGGTATGACTCGACGCGGCTTTCTGGCCGCCGGTGCTGCGGCATGTGCCGTCGCGCCCCTCTCCCGCATCGCGCTGGCCCAGCCGGCTGCCCTCCCGCTCAAGGCGGCCACGCGCGTACTGGACATCGACGGCCGGGCGGCCACGGTGTTCGGGCTGCAAGGTCCGGCCGGGCAGGGCCTGGTGCTGAACCCCGGGCAACGCTTCCTGGTGGACCTTTACAACAACCTGGATGAAGCCACGTTGATCCATTGGCACGGGCAGATTCCACCCAATGTCCAGGATGGCGTGCGTGACCTGCCACTGCCGGCGCTGGCGCCGGGAGAAAGCCGGCGCTATGACTACGCGCCATTGCCGGGCACCTACTGGATGCACGCCCATATCCCGCTGCAGGAAATGCGCCTGCTGGCCGCCCCGCTGATCGTGCGCAGCCCGCAGGATGTTGCCGAGGATCGCCAGGAAGTGGTGATGTTCCTGCACGACTTCGCTTTCAAGTCTTCCCAGGAAATCATGGAGGAGATTGCCGGCAGCGCCGCGGCGGCCGGTCATGGCCGCCAAGCCGCGGCACCGGACGGCGGCG
>JAEWJD010000263.1 GCA_023386765.1 Pseudomonadota bacterium
ATCAGCGTCAGCCCCTTTGCCCTCATCTTCGAGCGCGCCGGCCTGCTGGCGGCGGCCTCCATCATGAACGCCGTGGTCCTCACGTCGGTGCTGTCGGCCGGCAACTCCGGCATGTATGCCGCCACCCGCATGCTGTACGCACTGGCGCGCGAAGGCAAGGCGCCGGCCTGGTTTGCGCGCGTCACGGCCCACGGCGTGCCGCTGCGCGCACTGCTGGCCACCACGGCGATCGCCGCGCTGTGCTTTCTGTCTTTCGTGTTCAGCCCCAACGAGGTCTACATCTGGCTGCTGAACACGTCGGGCATGACGGGCTTCATCGCCTGGCTGGGCATCGCGCTGAGTCACTATCGCTTCCGGCGCGGCTATCTCAAGCAGGGAGGCAGGCTGGCTGATCTGCCCTATGTCTCGCCCTTCTTTCCCTTCGGGCCGCTGTTTGCGTTCACGCTCTGCCTGATCATCACTTTGGGCCAGAACTACGAAGCCTTCCTGCAGGACCGCATCGACTGGGTCGGCGCGGCCGCCACCTACATCGGCATCCCCTTGTTTCTGCTGATCTGGGCGGGCTACCGCCTGATGCGCGGCTCGCGCTTCGTGCGCTACCAGGATATGCAGTTCCCGATCGGAAAACTGGATTAACGCAACGCGCCGACCTCGATGCGACGCGCGCCGCAGGCCTCGACCAGCGCCTCGTCGTGGCTGGCGAAGATCACCACGCGATCGCGCCCCCAGGCCCGGAACACGTCGGCCAGCACGCCGCGGGCAGCCGCATCCAGCCCGTTGCTGGGGCCATCGGCGACCACCAGCGCCGGCGCGCCCAGCTGCGCGGCCGTCAGGTAGACCTTGCGGCGCGTCCCGGTCGACATCTGCTCGAGGCGCTTGTCCAGATGCGGCATCAGGCCCAGCGCCGCGGCCAGCTCGAAGACGGCCGCATCCAGCGCCACGCCCTTGTCCTGCGCGGCGTGTTCGTGCTGGCCGCGGCCGGTCTGCTGCGGTTCGGTCAGGCAGTTATCCGGCACATAGGCCAGGCGGCGACGCGCGCCTTCGGCGGCCCCGTGCAACGCCCGCCCCTCAATCCAGACCTCGCCCGCATCCGGGGCGATCGCGCCCGCCAGAATGCCCAGCAGCGTGGATTTGCCGGTGCTGTCTTCTTCGCACAGCGCCAGACAGCCGGGCGCAAACCTGTGCGTCAGGCCTTCAAAGACGATGTGGTCGCCGTAGCGCTTGCCGAGTTGGTCGATGCGTAGCATGGCGCCAGTTTACGCAGGATGCCTGCGCGCGGCCAGATCCGGTCCGCGCCGGGGCCGGCCGGCGCATTGCGGGTTAACATGAGGCCTGCTCCGGGGTGCACGCCAGTGCTGAGATCCACACCCGCGAACTTGACCCGGTTCATGCCGGCGTAAGAAGAGCACTGATCTCGACAGGGCCAGGCCACCCGGGCTTCGGAGCATTCATCAACCGGCCTCCCAGAATGTCCATGACCCACGTCGAACCGCCGCTTGCGGACCTACTCGAATTCATTGCCCAAGACGGCTGCAGCGACGCCCAGTTCGACCAGCTCGCCCTGCGGCTGTTCGCCTACCAGTACGGCGCCAACCCTGCCTACCGCAGTTTCTGCCAGCGGCGCGGCGCCACGCCGCGGCGCGTAGGCACCTGGAGCGACATCCCGCCCGTGCCGATCGACGCCTTCAAGGCCATGGAGCTGCGCTGCGAGCCGCCGCGCCCCGATGAGCGCGTCTTCATGACCAGTGGCACCACCCGCGCCGACATGCGCGGGCGGCATTTCCACCCCCACCTCGAGGTCTACGACCTCTCGATGACGCGCCATTTCGCGCAACGCTTCATGCAGGGTGTGCCGCGGCTGCCGATGGGGATTCTCTTCCCCGACGAAGCGGCCATGCCCAACTCGTCGCTGGCGCACTATCTGGCACTGGCCAAGTCCACCTTCGGCAGCGCCGACAGCCGCTATTTCATGACGCCGCAAGGCATGGATCTGCAGGCACTGTGGCAGACGCTGGAGCAGGCCGAAAGTGAAGGCCGGCCCTACGCCCTGCTGGGTGCGAGTTTCAGTTTCGTGCATGTCATCGATGCCTTGCGACGCGACGGTCGCCGCTTCCGCCTGCCCGCGGGCAGCCGCATTCTGGATACCGGCGGCTACAAGAAACAGTCCCGCGAGCTGCCGCTGGAAGCGTTCTACGCCGAGCTGAGCGACTTGCTGGGCGTACCGCGCACGCTGTGCATCAATATGTACGGCATGACCGAACTGAGCACCCAGTTCTATGACGACGGCAACGCCACGCTGCCGTCCGTCAAGTCCGGGCCCCACTGGATCCGCTCCCGCCTGGTCGACCCGGTCACCGGCCAGAACGTGCCGCAGGGCGAGCGCGGCATCCTGGCGCATTGCGACCTGGGCAATTTCAATTCCGTCACCACCATCCTGACCGAAGACGTCGGAGCGCCGGCCGAAGGCGGCTTTCTGCTGCTGGGCCGCGCCGAAGGCGCCCAGGCCAAGGGCTGCTCGCTGGCGGTCGAGGAATTCCTGCGGTCCAGCGCGCCATGAACGCGCGCCGGATCGAAGCCGGCTATCTGCCCGGCCTGGCCTCCCATGAGGTCGGCTGGCATACGCTGTCCTTCACGCGGGACGGCCAGCGGCTGGAGGTCGCGCTGCCGGTCCTGTCAGCGGCACAGATGCAGGCACTGGCCCGGCGCGTGCGCGCCGCCAGCGCCCTGCACCTGAAGACGCTCGGCGTCGACGAGATCATCGCCATCGTCGACCGGGCCATCGCCCGCCTGCTGGACCCCGCCGACCCGCTGCGCCAGCAAGCCGATGCCCTGCTGCCTGTAGTCACCGGCTATGACGCCGACATGCTGCGTCTGGGCCTGACCGGCCTGCTCAAGACCTTCCGCGCGCCGCAACTGCGCCGCTTCGTGGCCGAAGACTTCGCCAATCCCAAGGTGCTGGACGGCTTCCAGCCTGCCGCCAAGGGCGGCGCGGTACGCGCCTATGGCCCCGGCCTGCTGGTGCACAGCTGGGCTGGCAACGTGCCGGCCCTGGCGCTCTGGAGCCTGGTCTGCGGCCTGCTGGTCAAGGCGGGAAACATCGGCAAGCTGCCCAGCGCCGAGCCGCTGTTCGCCGGCTGGTTCGCACGGCTGCTGGCCGAGGTGCACCCGCCCCTGGCCGATTGCCTGGCCGTGGTGTGGTGGCGCGGCGCCGGCGGCGACGAGGCGAGCGCCCTCTACGCGCAGGCCGACACCGTCGTGGCCTATGGCGGCAACCCCGCGCTGCAGGCCATCCAACAGCGCCTGCCGGTCAGCACGCGCTTCATCGCGCATGGCCACAAGCTGGGCTTCGGCGTGGTCAGCGCCCAGGCGCTCGACACGCTCAAGGGGCCGGCGCTGGCGCGCCGCGCCGCCTGGGACGTCATGCGCTATGACCAGCAAGGCTGCTACTCGCCGCAGCTGTTTTATGTCCAGCGCGGCGGCGCCATCTCGCCGCGCGAATTCGCGACCTACCTGGCCGGCGAACTCGCTCGGCTGCAGACCCGCTATCCTCGCCACACGCTCGATCTGGAAGAAGCCGCGGCCTTCGCAAAATGGCGCCAGGCCATCGAATGGCGCCAGCTGCCCGGGCGTCCTGCCGATCTTCTGCTGGGGCAACCCGATGACGCCTGGAGCGTCGTCTACACCGATACGCCAGCCTCCCTGACGCCGACGGCACTGCAACGCAGCATCGTGGTCGCCGCCATCGACGCGCTCGATGCCGTGGCTGACCTCGTGGCGCCACAAGCCGCCTATCTGCAGACCGCCGGCGTAGCTGCCTCCCCCGAAGAACTCTATCGCCTGGCTGAATCCCTGGGGACAGCAGGCGTGACCCGCTTCAGCGCGCTGGGCGCGATGAGCCAACCCGAAGCCGGCTGGCATAACGACGGCCGCTTCAACCTGCTCGACCTGGTACGCATGACGGAAATCGAACTCTCGGCCGAGTTGGCCGCCGAGCCTTACGCCCCCTACGAACCATGAGCGTCCCCCAACCTTTCCTCGACTTCCGACAGGTCAGCTACGCCTACCCGGGCCGCGCGCCCGTGGTCGACGGGGTGGACTGGTCGTTGCGGCCCGGCGGGTTTCATTGCCTGCTCGGACGCAGCGGCTGCGGCAAGACCACGCTGCTCAAGCTGGCCGCCGGCCTGCTCAAGCCGCAGCGGGGAGAGATCCGGCGCGCCGATGATGTCCCGGCCCTGCCTGGTCCCGGCCTGGGTTACGTGTTCCAGGCGCCCACCCTGCTGGCATGGCAACGCGTGATCGACAACGTGCTGCTGCCGGTGTCCCTGCAAGGTCGCGTGCAACCCGCCGACCAGGCGCGCGCCCGGGAATTGTTGGCGCTGCTGGGGCTGGCCGATCACGCCCAGCACTATCCGCGCGAGCTCTCCGGCGGACAGCAGAGCCGCGTGGCGCTGGCGCGCGCCCTCATCCTGGAACCGGCGCTGCTGCTGCTGGATGAGCCCTTTGCCGCGCTGGACGCCATCACCCGGGCCGAACTGCAGGACGACCTGCTGGCCATGTGCCGCGCACGGCGCAGCACTGTCCTGTTCATCACGCACGACATCGGCGAGGCCGTCTACCTGGGCGAACGGGTCGCCGTCATGCAGCAAGGCCGCCTGAGCCTGGACATCGACATTGCGCTGGATGCGCCGCGCACCCAGGCCATGCGGCACGGCACGGCCTTCAACCAGTATTGTTCGACGATCTACCAGGCCATGACCGGAGCCCGCCCATGAGCCGCCATCCCCGACTGCTGGCGCTGGCGCTGCTGTGCCTCCTGCTGGGGGCCTGGGAGCTGGTGGTGCGCCAGGCCGGCATCTCGGCCCTGGTGCTGCCCGCACCCTCGGTCGTGGCCCGCACCCTCTGGAGCAGCCTGGCCACCGGCTATCTCTGGCCGCACATCGGCGTGACGCTGGCCGAGATGCTGCTGGGCCTGGCCCTGGGCGGCGTCGCAGGGCTGCTGATCGGCGTGGTGCTGGCCGAATCTCCGCTGCTGGACCGGGTGCTCAAGCCCTATGTCATCCTCAGCCAGGTGGTGCCCAAGCTCGCGCTCGCGCCGCTGTTCGTACTGTGGTTCGGTTTCGGCATGCTGCCCACCATCATCATGACAGCGCTGATCTGCTTTTTCCCGCTGATGGAGAACACCTTCACCAGCCTGCGCCAGGTCGACCCACAACGCATGCAGCTGTTCTCCCTGCTGGGCGCCTCGCGCACGCAGACCTTGCTGCGCCTGAAGCTGCCGGCCGGCCTGCCCGGTATCCTGGCCGGCCTGCGCGTGGCGCTCGTGCTGGCCCTGGTAGGCGCCGTGGTCGGCGAATTCATCGGCGCCAGCCGTGGCCTGGGTGCGGTCATCATCGCCGCCCAGGGCATGATGGACACCCCGCTTATGTTTGCCGCGTTGACGGCCATCGCGGCCATCGGCCTGCTCTGCTATCAGGCGACCCTGATGCTGGAACGCCGCCTGCTGCGCCCTTACACCGACTCCCCATGACTGCCATCCGCCGCCTTCCCCTGCCTGCATCCCCTTCCCGCCGCACCTGGCTGGCCGCCGCCGCCAGCCTCGGCGCGCTCGCGCTGGGCGCACCGCTGGCGCATGCCAGCGCCACGCGCAAACTCACGCTGGCCGGCTGGAGCAAGCCCATCTCGGAAATCACCAACCTGCTGGCCGAACCCGACAAAGGCTTTTTCAAGGCCCAGGGCGTGGACCTGGCCTATATCCCCGGCGCCGGCGGCGGCGATGCCATCCGCAATCTGCTGAGCGGCCAGGCCGATGTGGCCTTCACCGATCCGGGCTCCTTCTTCATGGCCCTCGACAAAGGCGAGCGGCTGCGCGGCATCTACGACATCTACCCGCAGAATGTCTTCAACGTCGTGTCGCTCAAGTCTGCCAACATCAAGCGCCCGGCTGACCTCAAAGGCAAACGCATCGGTGTCTACAGCCTGTCCAGCGGCACGCGCCAGAACCTGCTGGTGCTGCTGCATCAGGCCGGGCTGAGCGAAAGCGACGTCGACATCGTGGTCACTGGCGTGCTCAACTTCGCGCCGCTCCTGCAAGGCCAGGTCGATGCCACTGCCGCCACCGACACGGGCCTGCTGGTCGGGCGCCGCCGCGGTCTGGGCGAAGTGGACGTGATGAAGGTGCGCGATCACATCAACCTTTCGAGCGATCTGTTCGTGGTGCGTGAAACCGATGACCCGCAACGGATGGCCCTGTTGCGCGACTTCCTGCGCGCCTACCGCGACAGCGCGGCCTGGATGATCGCCGAACCCGACGAAGCCGCCGCCGTGGCTTCGCGCCGCGCCATCGACGGCACCGATCGCACCATCAACCGCGAGATCATCGGCCTGCGTAATGCGGCTGCGCTCGCGCCTGCCGGTGCCGACGGCATTGTGCCCCCCCTGGGCGCCTTCGATATGACGCTCTGGCAGCAGGGCGCCGACGCCTATCGCGATCTCGGCCTGATCCAACGTCCCATCCAGGTCCGCGACGTCCTCGACGCCAGCCTGCTGCCATGAGCCAGACCCTGAAATTCAGCGGCAAGGTGGTGCTGGTCACCGGCGCCAGCCGCGGCATCGGAGCCGAGATCGCGCTCGCCTTCGCCCGCGAGGGCGCCACCGTCATTGTCAACTACCTGCAGAATGCCACGGCGGCCCAGGCCGTGGTGGCGCGCTGCCAGCAGGCCGGCGGCGACGCCTGGGCGCTGCAGGCCGACGTCGGTTCGGCCGAGGCCGTGCAGGCCATGATGGATGCCATCGTGCTCGAAACCGGCCGCCTGGATGTGCTGGTCAACAATGCCCTGCGCCACTACACCTTCGATCCGCGCCAGCGCCAGACGTTCGAGACCCTGGCCTGGCAGGACTATCAAAACCAGTTCGAGGCTGCGGTCGGCGGCGCCTATCACTGCAGCCGGGCAGCGCTGCCGCATTTCAAGCAGCGCGCCCAAGGCAGCATCATCAATATCGCCAGCAATCTCGTCGAGCATCCGGTCGTGCCCTACCACGACTACAACACCGCCAAGGCCGCGTTGATCGGCTTCAGCCGCAACCTGGCGGCCGAATTCGGGCCTTACGGCATACGGGTCAACTGCGTCGCGCCGGGGCTGGTCTACCCCACGGCCAGCAGCCGCCTCACGCAGGAATCGTTTCGCGACGGGCTGATCGCCGCCACGCCACTGCGGCGCATCGCCCGGCCCGAGGACATCGCCGGCCCGGTGCTGTTTCTGGCGTCTGACTGGAGCGGTTTCATGACCGGCCAGGTGCTGTTCGTCGACGGCGGACTCGTCATGCGCTGAGATGGGTGGCCCCGCCCGCCGGCGCACGCCGGGCCGGCTTGCACGACGTCAGCGTGAAGACGCGCCGCGCAGCCGCGCCAGCTCGGCAGACAGCTCCGCCACCAGCGCCAGCGCATGTGCATAAGGATCAGCAGCCGCCTGGGTACGCGCGGCAGGCGCCGCACCGGCTAGCTCGCCATGCAGCTGCGGCTGCACCATTTCCTGGCTCATGCCGACGTCGACATCGAACACCAGTTGCTCGGCCCGATGCCAGGTACTGAACCACTCCAGCGGCAGGCCGCGCTGATCCCGGCTCTGGCCTTCCAGCATCAGCAAGGGCGCCCCGGTCTCCGTCTGCAGCAATCCCGCCAGCTCGGCATCGGCCGCCACCGCGCGGATCTGATTGCGCCCCGCGCCGGGATGCAGGCCATAACGGCGGATCAACACCCCATGCAAGGACGTGTCGGTCAGGTCTTCGGCACGCAGGCAAGGCACGGCAGCGGCAGGCAGCCAGGTGCGCACGTAGGCCAGTGGCGCCTCGGCCACGTGCCGCAGGCGCTCCAGCAACAGCAGCTCGCCCGTGCCGAAGAACTCGGCCACGGCGCGCGGCGGCTCGGCCGGCGCCAGGCCCAGCACCCGGGTCTTGAGGGCCACACCCGATTGCGCCAACTGCTCATACAGGCCGGTCGAACGCTGCACCAGCCGGCGATGTTCGGAAGGCGCGGCCACCACCGCCGGACGCCCGGCCTCGCGCTGGATCAGGCCTTCGGCGGCCAACGCCGACAAGGCCTGCCGCACCACGCTGCGCGCCACGCCGAAGCGCTCACACAGCGCCGCCTCGCTGGGCAACTGCGTGCCTGCGCTGAGCTTGCGGGTACGGATGTAGCCGCGCAACCGCGCCGTCACCTGGATGTGCAACGGAACATCGGCCGAACGGTCCAGAACGGGTAAATCTCCAGCGTTGGTGGGCGCCGTCATGCAAATCAACCTTCAGTTTGGGCCTGCGCAGTTTCCCATACATGGCCCCAACCGGGAACCAGCGCCGCGGCGCGCTCTGCAGCCAGCACCAGGCTGTCCTCGCGGGCGATGCCCTGCCCGGCGATATCGAAGGCCGTGCCGTGGTCGACCGACACCCGCACCACCGGCAATCCGACCGTGATATTCACGCCGTCATCGCCATAGACCGCCTTGAACGGCGCATGCCCCTGATCGTGATAGCAGGCGATGACGAACTGCCACTTGCCGCGCACCGCTTGCGGAAAGAGCGCATCGGCCGGGATCGGACCCGCCGCCAGGATGCCGTTGGCATTGGCCTCGGCCACCGCCGGCGCCAGGATATCGGCATCCTCGCTGCCGAAGATGCCGTTCTCGCCTGCGTGCGGATTGAGCCCCGACACGGCCACCGGCTGGTCGCCCCGGCCCAGCGCCTTGGCAAAAGAACCCGCCAGGCGCAGCACTGCGCGCGTGCGCGCCGGCGTCAGGTCTTCGATGGCCTGGCGCAGCGACACGTGGGTCGTGGCATGGAAGATGTACAGATCGCCGGCCGACAGCACCAGCGAGAAGGTCTTGACGCCGAACTCATGCGCCAGCAGCTCGGTATGCCCCGGCCACTTGTGCCCGGCCGCATGAATGGCGGCCTTGTTCAGCGGTGCCGTCACGATACCGTCGACCTCGCCGGCGCGCGCCAGCGCACACGCCGTGGTCACGAAGCGCACCGCGCCGTCGCCGGCCTCGGCGCTGATCTCGCCCTGCTTCACGCCGGCCAGCGACGGGCCGGCCTGCAGCACCTCGATGATGCCAGGGGCATTGGTGACATCGGCCGCACGCTCGACGCGGCGCACGATGGCGGGGTCGCCGCCCAGGCTGCGCACGGCCTGGACCATCACATCGACATCGCCGATCACCACCAGGCGCGCCTTCTCGCGCAGCGCATCATGCTTCATCAGCATCTTGGCGGTGATTTCCGGCCCGATGCCCGCCACGTCTCCGAGGGTTACGGCCAAAAGGGGAATCTTCGGGGTAGGGGCTTGCGTCATCGTTTGAATCTCCTGTCGCGGATCGCGCGCACGGCGCGAACCAGTACGTCTTCGGCGCCAAAGCCGCCGGCCTTGGTCACCACGGGCAGGCCGGCCGAACGGCCGCCGATCAGGGTGCCCAAGGGCACGCCACCCGTTACTTCATCCACCAGGGCAATGCCGCTGGCCCCGAGGGCCGTCAGCACCTGGCGCGCGCCATCGCCGCCGGTGGCCACCACGCCGGCCGCACCGGCCGTACCGATGGCCTGCGCGGCAAGCGCGCCCAACCGTTGCGCGACGAGATCGGAATCCACCGCCGCGTGCTGTCCTGGCGGCGCAAGGAGCAGCAGTGTACTGGCCGCAGGCAGCCCATCCCGGGCCAATGCCTGCAGCAGGGGCGTGCTCCACGCCTGCCAGCCTGCCTCGTCGGCCATGCTGTCCAGGGGCGGCGCCCAGGTCTGTGCGCCTGCGGCTTGCAGGGCAGCGATCTGCGCCCGCGCCGTGCTGTGCTGCGAGGTCACCACCACCACCACCGGCGCCACCTGGTCGGCACCGGCCCAGACTCGCGCCAAGGGCGCGGCCAGACCGCCCGCGCCAACCGGCAGCGCACGCTCGCCCAGCAGGCCGATGGCGCGTGCCAGCCGTTCCAGGTCGGCCTCCTCGCGGGCATCGACCACCACGGTATCGCCGGCCTGCACAATGCGTGCGGCCAGCGCGGCCGGGCTTTCCTGCGCCACCACCGCCACGTGGGCACAGCCCAGCAAGGTCGGGATATGGCTTTGCGTGACCGGCGTGACCGGATCAGTGGCCGCCGAAGTGGCCGTCACCGGTTCGCCGTTGACCTTGAGCACGCCGTCCTCGACGGTACGTCCCGTGGCCGGGAACGCCGGGCAAACCACCGCGATGGCATCGTCGCCCCAGGCCGCGCGGGCCGCATCGATCTCGGCCTTGAATGCGCCGCGCAGGGTCGAATCCACCTTCTTGTACAAGCGGGACACCCCGGCCGCGCGCAGCCGCTCGATATTGCGCCGCACAGCGGCGCCGGCCTCCGGGCCGGGCTGGGCGCGGCTGTGCGTGGTCACCGCCAACACCTCGACATCGTCGGCCATCGGCGCATCCAGCGCCTCGTGCGCGCCGTCGATCGACAGGCGCGTGCACCAGCCGGCGCGCACGAACTGCACGGCGCTGTCGCCCGCGCCGGTCAGGTCATCGGCAACAATCGCGATGATGGGCCTCAAAGCGCCTCCCCGCGCGCCACCCGGTGGTCGCCTGCGCTGTCCTCATCGACATCCGTGGCCGGCTTCAGCTCGCCCGCCCGCTTGAGGAAGAATGACGCCAGCACCGGCGCCAGGATGGAACTGATCAGCACGCACGCGGCCACCTGGGCGGTTGCCGTCGAAACATACTGCTGGAAGCTCGGGTCGGCCGCAGCCACCACGGCCGGCGTGGCAATGGCGTTGCCGGCCGTCGTACCGGCCGCGAAGCCCAGCCCGCTCTTGCCGCCACGGCGCAGAATCATGCGATAGCCCAGGTACACCAGGCCGCCCGTGATGGGGCTGATCAGCAGACCCAGGATCAGGCCGGAGATCCCGCCGCTGACCACTGCGCCCAGATTGATGCCGGTCCCCAGCGCAAACGCGAAGAACGGGATCACGATGTTCGGCACCGGCTTGAGCACGTCGCGCCACTTCGGGTCCAGGTTACCCACCAGCACGCCCAGCAGGAACGGCACCAGTGCCGCCACCATGGCGATCACCGGAATGTCGGCCAGGCCCGAGGCGCCCAGGAACAGCAGGCTGAAGAAAGGCCCGTCATTCAGCGCGCTGGCCACATAGGCCCCGCGATCGCGGGCATCGCCATATTGCCCGGTGTAGGCCAGCCACAGGCCGCCGTTGCTGTTGTCGAAAGCCGCCAGCATCGCCAGGATGGACACGCCCAGCACACCGTTCAGGCCCACATAGGTGCCCAGGATGATGATCAGCGTAGCCGGCACCAGCGTTTTCATCAGCAGGATCGTTCCCGCCGTGGCCAGGATGGGGCCGCCGGTGCGCGCATTGACATGGGTGCCGGTGGCAAAGATCAGCAGCGCGATCAGCGGCAGCGCGCTGTTCTTGAAGAGCGCCGTGGTGAAGCCCCCGATGGCCAGCGCGTCAGGCGCGAACGTGCCGAACAGCGAGCCCAGGATCAGCGGCACCAGCATCAGGCCGCCAGGGATTTTCTGCATCGTGCCAAAAAATGGCGAACGTACTTTTTCGGTCTTCATTGAGCGAGTCTCCAGGAGGATTTTCTAATGATGCAGGCATTCATGACAGTGGGTTATCTGACGTTGAGACGCCGGCATTTTATACCTATCCGTACAAGCTGTACGTACAGGGCTCAATGTAGTCCCGCCACAGGAATAGCTCAAGCTCCGGATTTACCCTGCCCCTCCCCTCTGGAAAAGTGCGTTTCCCAGGGCCGCCCGGACTGGCGCGGCCCGCCCCCTTTTAGCCGGCGCAGCGCCCCGACAGATCCTCCTCAAGGAAGGCCTGTGCCTGGCCGCTGTGCTTGAGCCGCTCCCACTGGGCCAGCGACGGCGTGGGCTCCTGGAAGGCACGCGTCACCTCGCAATACCAGCCCGGGCTGTGCAGGCGGCCAACCAGATGCATCGGCAAGGGGTCGATGAACATGCGTTCGACATCCATCACCGCCTCGTCGATCAGATGCATTCCGACGATGTCGGCAATCACCAGGGTGCGTTTGCCGGCGATATCCACCAGCTGACGCACACGGCACTCCATCGAGGCCGGGCTGCCCTCGATGCGCGGCACATCGACCAGGCGGCTGGGCGCCATCGCCAGCCCAGCCTCGACCGACTCATCCACGCCGGCATCGAAGTCTACCGAGGTGGCCACCATGCGGCGCGCCTGCGCCGCCGACACCAGGTTGACCACGAACTCGCCACGCGCGGCAATGTTCTGCGCCGTGTCCTTCAGCACCCCGCCACGCGACCCCACGCACACGCACAGCACGGGCGGGTCGCCCGACATCACATTGAAAAAAGAAAACGGCGCCACGTTCAACGCCCCTTGCGCATCGCGCGAACTGATCCAGGCTATCGGCCGGGGCAGCACCGCCGAATGGACCAGATTGCTGCGCTGCTCCGAGCTCAGCGCTTGCATGTCGAAATACATAACCACTCCGTGTTCAGCGGCGTTCAGGCCTATTCATTGCCCGCACGCTGCGGGTCCTGCTGCGGTTCGTCCACCCCCGCGCGGCGGGCATTGGACTGATGCAGCTCCACAAGATTGCCGGCCGGGTCGCGCAGGAACAGTTGCTTGAGGCTGGGCGAGGCCACGTTATCCAGCGTGAAATACTCGATCCCGCGCGCGATCAGCTCCTGCTCGGCCTCCAGCACATCCTCGACCGCCAGCGCGATATGGTTGGCCACCGGATCCTTGCCCGGCCCCTTGGCGTAGGGCGACGGCCCCTCGCTGCCCAGGATGTGCAGCTGCGTGCCGTTGGGCAGGTTGATCCAGGAGCCGTAGATCCCCGGAATCTTCCAGCGTGCCGGATCCTGCGGCAGGTTCAGCACATCGCGATAGAAATCCAGCATGGCGTCGGCCTGGGCGTGATTCACTCCATAACCAACGTGATGCAATTCGAGCACTTTGACAGGCATGACAGTCTCCTCATGATTTTTCGGGCAGCCCGGCGAGGGGCCTGCCCGGTCGGGAAATGTCGGCGAGGCCGACCGGCCGAATTATAGTACGTTAACCGTACTATACGTAAACGTACTATATGGGCGTCATACAATCCCCTGACTCTGTCACCCCCCTCCGGTTTCATGCCCGCGCGCCCCTCATCCCCCCTGCCCGACGCCCCCGACACTCCGACGCCGCCCCAGGCCGCCGACGCGACCCGCCCCCATCTCGGCCTCATGAAACAGACCGCCGCGCGCGGCACCGACACCGCTGCGGCCGGCCTGGGCCTGCTGCTGCTGTGGCTGTCCGATGATGTAGAACAACGCGCCAACGCCGCGCTGGCCGACTACGGCCTGACCGAGAGCAAACTCGACGTCCTGATGATTTTCGGCCTGGCCGAACGCGGGTTGCTGGGCGAGCAGGCGGTCACACCCTCGTATATCGCCGATTACTTCGGCGTCACCCGCTCCACCGTCACCGGCCTGCTCGACTGGCTGGAAAAACGCGCCTTGCTCACCCGCGCCCTCAATCAGGACGACCGGCGCAGCATCTCGCTCACCCTCACCGACGAAGGACGGCGCCTGCTGGAACGTGCCCTGCCCGCCTTCTGGCGCATGTGTGCCTCGCTGGTGGACGGTCTGGATGCCCAGGACCGCCAGGCCCTGCAAGGCATCCTGGCCAAGATCTGGCAACACCTGAAACAGAAACGCGCCTGAAGCGGCGCGCCCGCGCCCGCCCTACAATGGCGAACAGACTGCCCGGCCCCGCCCGCGCGCCCTCTCTCGCACCACGGAAACCCAAGCATGAAAATCGCCATCGCCGCCGACCACGCCGGATTCGAACTCAAGGAACAACTCAAGCAAGCCTTCCCTGACATCGACTGGCTGGACCTGGGCACCCACAGCAACGCCTCGGTGGACTACCCCCAGTTCGGTTTCGCCATGGGCCAGGCCATCACCGAAGGCCAGGCCACCCAGGGTATCCTCGTCTGCGGCTCGGGCATCGGCATCTCCATCGCCGCCAACCGTTACCCGGCCGTGCGCGCCGCGCTGTGCACCAATGCCACCATGGCCCGCCTGAGCCGCCAGCACAACGACGCCAACGTGCTCGCCCTGGGCAGCCGCATCATCGGCCTGGACCTGGCCCGTGACTGCGTCAGTGCCTTCCTCGAGACGCCCTTCGAAGGCGGCCGCCACCAGCGCCGCGGCGACATGCTCGACACCCGCCAGGGCTGAGCCCCGGCGGCAGCGCGGCCTGCCCCATGCGGCGCCTGACCCTGCTCCTGCTGGCGGCCTGCCTGGCAAGCGCCGCGCATGCCGCCAACACGCCCTGCTCGGGCAAGAAAGGCGGCGTGCAGCGCTGCGTCGGCGAACGCTTCCTGTGCCGCGACGGCTCCATCAGCGCGTCCAAGCGCCCGTGCACGGCGACCGAGCCGGTCGCCCCCCCGCCCGCCCGCGCCACCGGCCCTTGCCCCTGTAGCAGCGGGCAGTCCTGCACCGGCCCGCGCGGCGGTAGCTACTGCCTCACGCCGGACGGCAAAAAATCGTACCGGCAGCCCTGAGCCGGTCCGCGCGTCAGCCTCCATCCAGCGTGGTGGTGCCGGCCGCCCGGCTGCGCCGCCGCACACGATCAAACAAGGCTGCAGCCTCCTGCGCCGGCAAGGCCAGTCCGAAGCGTTCACGCAGGCACTCCGCCCAGGCGGCGACTTCCGTCGCCACGCAAGCCCATGATCAAGCCTGCTTGAGGTCAGGCGGGCCAAGCGCCGCCGCTCAGCCGCGCTCTTTGGGTAGGACGGACAACGCCGTCCTGGCCCGGCCTCAGAACGTGCCGCGCACGGTCAGCGTGGCATTGCGCGGCTCACCGTAGAAGCTGCCCCAACCCGGAGCCCCGATGGTCTGGTAATAGGTCTTGTCGAACAGATTGTTCACATTCAACGCTGCCGACCAACTCTTGTTGATCTGATAGCCGACGCGAGCATTCCAGACCGCATACGGTGCCTGTGACACCCGGACCGAACGGGTTTCGGTATAGCTGCCGCTTTGATAATTGACGCCACCGCCCAGCGTCCATGCCGACCATTCGCCCGGCAAGCGATAGTCCGACCACAGGCGCAGCATGTGCTTGGGCGTGAAAGTACGGCCAAAGTTGGTGGACATCACCTGCGTGTCATTCAGGTATTTCAATGTGTTGAAGGTATAGCCGGCAAACAATTGCCAACCCGGCGCCACTTCTCCACTGATCTCCGCGTCGATGCCCTGGCTGCGTACCTTGCCGCTGGACACATAGCAATAATCGCCTACCGTGCAAATGCTCACCAGGTCCTGCTGCGCCTGGTTTTTCTGATCGATACGGAAATAGGCCACGGAGGCATTGATCCGCCCGTCCAGCAACTCGCCCTTGAGACCGAGCTCGTAGTTTTTCCCGATGATGGGATCAAGCGCCTTGCCGGATGCATCCATCGCATTCTGCGGATCGAAGATCTGGGCAAAACTGGCATAGGCCGACCACTGCGGATTGAAGGCATAGATCAGGCCGCCATAGGGCGTGACCACCCCATTGTCCTTGTAGGGATCAATATACGTTTTCCCCCCATCGCGATAGCGACCGGTTTGCTCATACCAGCTGACCCGCGCGCCGGCGACCAGCGTCAGCGGATCGGCCAGACTGAAGCGGCCGACACCATAAACGCCGGTCTGCTTCATTTTGATGATCGTGGCCGCGCCCCGGTAAGCGTTCTCGCGCAGCCACGCATCGGAGGGCTCTGGCACGTCAGGATTCGGATGCCAGACATTGACGCCACGGTTCATGCGCGCGGTGGCAAAGTCATTCTTGCTGGTCAGATGATTGATGCTGGCTCCCACACTAAGCGAGTGCTTGCGGCCCAGGGCCTGGAATGCGCCGTCGACATCCAGATTGAGTGCCTTGTTGTGAGTGGAGAAATCGAACAGGCCGGCATACATCGTCGGCCCCAGCCCGCTCAGGGGGTCGACCGCTCCTTCCGTGAAGGCGTACTTGGAGTCATTCGATTCCTGCGTCGAGTTCGCGGTCAGGCGCAGCGACCAATCGGCATCAAAACGATGATCCAGCTCGGCGAACACCGAGGTCTGCTTGCCGTTCCAGCGATTCCAGTTCTGCGACAGCGAGGTCGAGCGCTTCAAGCCGATATCATCGCCATTGACGTAATGCGGCAGGCCATGGAAAAACGGCGTCGAATGCAGGTTTTCATGGCTCAGGCCGGCGGTCAGCGTGGTGTCGGCGCTGAAGTCATAACTCAGCACCCCGTACAACACCGTGTTGCGGCTCTTGGCGTTGTCGTAGAAATAATCCCGATCACTGTGGCTGACCACGCCGCGCCCGCGCAAGGAGCCCGCTTCATTCAAAGGCCCGGTGGCGTCGATGTCTGCGCGAAAATGATTCCAGGAACCACCGCTGGCCATCACTTGCACCTGGTTCTCGTCCAAGGGGCGCTTGCGCACCAGGTTCACCGCCGCGCTGGGCGAGCCGGCGCCCTGCAGCAGGCCGGTCGCGCCACGGATGACCTCCACCCGGTCCAGGATCACCGTGCTGCTGGTGAAGCTATTGGCCTGAGGATAATAAAAGGCGCGGTTGACGCCATCGAACTGATAGCTATCGACCCGAAACCCCCGCGAAAACACATAGTTCCCGCCCATCGGGCTTTTATAAAGCGTTATCCCGGTACTGTTGGCCAGCACATCGTCCAGCGTGTTGGCATTCTGGTCATCCATGCGCTGGCGCGTCACCACAGTGACCGACTGTGGAATGTCCTTCAGCGTCTGACGGCCCTTGCCGATGGTGACCGTGCCGCTGGTATAGCTGCCCGACCCTTCGGTGACTGCCGGATTCAACGAACCGGTCACTTTCACGCCCGCCAGGGTCGGCACGGTGCTCGCGTCAATGCGGCGCAGATGATATCCCTCGCCATTGAGATTCGCGACGGCTTGCAGGCCGGTGCCGGCCAGCAGCCGCTCCAGCCCCTGGCCGGCAGAGAACCGACCCGACAGGCCACGCGTCATCACCCCCTGCGTCAGGGCGGGCGATGCCGCCACGGTGGTTTGGGCAGCCACCCCGAACCGGCCCAGCGCCTCATCCAGGGGCGCGGGCGCAATCTCGAAGAGGAACTGCTGCGCTGGGGCGGGCTGGGCCCATGACAGCGTGGGCATGGCAAGCGGGGTCATGGCCGCCAGGGCCAGGTAGACGGCAAGGCGCAAGGGAGCAGTACGCGCTGGCGGCGCGGCAAGAGAAGAAAGTAGATGGCGGGATGCCATGGCTGGATTTCCTGGTTCGTCGACATGAATGAGCCAGACCTCGGGCGCCTCGCGGTCTGTCACTATGTCTAACGCGGCAGGGACGAAAATCTTCGCCGCAGTTACAAATCAGTGCGGCCCGGCCGGCTAAGCCGGTCTAGGCAGGCGCCAGGCTGACCCAATAGCGTGTCCGGTAGGTCAACGCCAGGCCCAGCACTTCGGCCACGACTTCCAGCGCCCTGTCGGTGTCATCGACCCGAAAGGCACCGCTGACCTCACGGCCCGCCACCTCAGGAGCGCAACGCAACACCCCGGCCCGATAGCGGCCCAGTTCGGCCAGAAAGACATCCAGCCGCATGCGGTTGGCGACCAGCATGCCGGCCTGCCAGGCCGGGCCGCTGCCCTCCACCGCAGAAGCGGGCTGCACCGCGCGCGCATCGAACGCCGTCTGCTCGCCCGCCAGCACCACCCGCGCGGCTTGTGCATGCCCGCCGGGCTCAACCCGCACCGCCCCGGCAAAAACAGCCACCTGGGTGGCCTGACGGCTCCCTTCGTGTCGCACGGCAAAACGCGTGCCCAAAGGCGTGATGAGACCATTGGGCGTCTGCACGCTGAACGGCCGGCCGCCGGGATCCGGGGCCGTGACGAGCAGGATTTCCCCCTCGCGCAATTCGACACGACGCTGCTGCTTGTCATAGCGCAGGGACAGCTGCGAGGCAGTGTTCATGGTGAGCACGGTGCCATCGGGCAGGGTCAGGGTACGTTGCTCGCCAATCGCCGTGCGATAGGTATCGCGGCCATCCCAAAGCCCCTCGCGCGCGCCCGCCCAGGCCAGCGAGCCCAGGCCGACCCCACCCAGCATCCACTTGATGGCGCTGCGGCGCGAGCGCTGCTCGCAATAGCGCAAGATGGTCTGCTGGGCCACGCCTTCGCACACCTGGCTGGAGGTCACCGCATGGACCTCCTGACCGATGCCCAGCAGGCGGCGCCACGCCAGCTCATGGCGTGCGTCGGCCTGACGCCAGGCCTCGCATGCCGCCTGCGTGGCCGCATCCGGCGCATCACCGACCCGCATCATCCATTGGGCGGCCTGCCTGATGATTGCGGCCGGCAGGCGCTCGGCCTGCGCCGCGCTCATGGGTACAACACCGCGTAGCAATGCTCCCAGGCCTTGACGATGTCCCGTTGCACCGCAGCCACCGAAACCCCCAGTTCGAGCGCGATATCCCGATACGGCATTCCCTCGAGCTGGGCCAGCACGAACACCCGACGGGCTCGCGCGGGCAATTGCTCCAGCATGCGGCACACGGCGTCCAGCGCCTCGACCACCATCGCATACGTCTCCGGGCTGGCCTCGACGGCCTCGCTGCGCGCCGCCAGGGTATCCAGATACGCCTGCTCGACCGCGCGCCGGCGCGACTGGTCGATCACCAGCCGTTTGGCAATCGTGGTCAGGAAACCGCGCGGCTGGGCAAACATCCCACGCGCGTCGCTGCGCATCACCCGCTCGAAGGTGTCATGGGCCAGGTCCGCGGCATGTTCGGCATTGCCGCCAAGCCGGCGGCGCAGCATCTGCAACAGCCAGCCATGATGCTCGCGGTACAGGCTGGCGACATCCTCTGAGGGCGCAAGGTCGGCGGAAGGCAATCGGCTACCCGAAAATTGATAATGGGAATGATTGCTAATTGTATATGATCATGGCCGCTACGACGGAAAACGCCCGCCACAGGCGCATGGGCACAAGGGATGACATCGCCGGTGACGCTCGGCCGCCAGCCGGCCGGCCCGACGTCCGCGCGGCTGACCCGGCCTGCGCCGCGGAGGATGGATCCAGGTCAGCTTGAAAGCGAATCCCGGGTTACTGGCGGTTGATCCAGTTCTGCGTATCCTGGATAAACCAGGGAAGATTCAGTTTTTCGCCTTCGCCCGCCTCGATGCTCAGGCGCTGTCCGGTAGGAGACGCTTGACTCCCCTCACGCGCGGCAGGCAGCGGCCGGCTTTGGTAGTCCAGCTCTGGTTCACGCGGCGGCGAGTTGGTGCAGGCCGCCAGCGTGGCGCAGAGCGCCAGCGCGAGCACTGACGGCAAATTCAGGGAAGGTATTTTCATGGGCGGGCCTTCACAGGCAGGATCGGAAAGGGTCGCCAGCCATCGCAGCCAGCTGCCCTTACCTTACTCCCTAGCCCAGGCCCGCGTCCGGCCCAGCCCTACCAGTTGACCCTGGCAGTGAGCATGACATTACGCTCGTCGCCATAAAAGCAGGTGCCGGGGCACGCCGCCACATAATTCTTGTTGGTGAGGTTCTTCACGTTCAAGGCGATTTGCCACTTGTCGAACTGATAGCGCAGTGCAGCGTCGTACGTGGTATAGGACGGGATGGGCAGATCATAAATCTCCTGGCGGCCGACATAACGCACGCCCAGCCCCGCGCTCAAACCCGGCACCGATGCAAAGCGGTAATCCATCCAGAGCGACGCCATGTTGCGAGGGACCGAAGCCGGGTGCGAGCCTTCATTTCCCTGATTGCTCCGGACCACACGCGCGTCCGTGGTCGCCAGGGCCGCCACCAGATCCACCTGCCGGTTCAGATGGGCACGAACCTCGATCTCAGCGCCCCGGGAGCGCACCTCTCCGGTCTGGACCAGGTACCCCAGATGGGCAGAATCGCTGGTCAGCACATTGCGCTGGGTGATTTCATACAACGCGACGGTAATCGAAGCATCCAGGCCCTTGGGGTCGTATTTCAGCCCGATCTCGTGCTGCACACCGGTGGTCGGCTTGAAAGGACTGCCGTTGAAATCCAGACCCACGGTCGGCTGGAAAGACTTGCTGTAGCTGTAGTAGGGCGCCAGGCCATTGTCAAACAGATACATCAACCCAAGGCGCGGGGACAAAGCATGCGAACTCTGACCGCCGATCCCTGGCTTGGCCTGGGTGCGCACGGTATCGTAGCGACCGCCCAGCAAGGCGATCCAACGCTCGTTGAACTTGATCTGATCCTGTGCGTAAAAGCCCAGTTGCCGTCCTGAGTTCTCCGAGTGGACGGCCGGCCCGAACACGGGGCGCGCGCCATAAACCGGATCGTATAGGTTGATCGGTGCAATGGGGCCGTACTGCTGGGCGCGCTTGAACTGGCTTTTGCTCCAGTCCAGACCAAACAACACCGTATGTTCAAAGCGGCCATGGCGCAATTTTCCAACCAGCTGGTTATCGACGGCCAGGCCCTTGTCCGTGTCATACCGTGCGATGGCATACCGGCCCACCATCTCGGGTGCGAACGGGTTGACCCTCGCATTGACGGCGGCATACTGGTTGTCGGCCTTGTGCGCGTAGGCCAGCAGGTTCTGGCGCAGTTGCCAATCCGCATTCAAGCGGTGTTCAAGCAGATACCCGAAGGAAGATCCTTTGACGACATAGCGATCGAAGCCGGGTTCGCCCAAAAAGCGCGAACGTGCGATGCGCCCGTCGGGATTGGACAGCAACGTGCCTTCCAGCGGTTTACCCGCATCGTAAGGGCTATCGCTGCGGTTGTAGCTCGCCAGCAAGGTCAGAAGCGTGGCATCGCTGATCTGCCAGTCCAGCACGCCGGCCAAGGCCGTCCGGTCGTTATGGATGTCGTCGACCATGCTATCGCTATCGCGCGCGAGACCCGTCAGGCGATAACGCACTGTGCCGGCCTCATTGACCGGGCCGCCCAGATCGATGGCCAGTTGTTTACGATGCCAGCTCCCCGTCTGCAATTCCAGTTCGCGCAGAGGATCCTCCGTGGGCCGCTTGCTCACCAGGTTGATGATGCCGCCCGGCGCCGCCTGACCGTAGAGAATGGACGAGGGCCCCTTGAGCACTTCGATACGCTCGAAGAGGTACGGCTCCATGGCACCGCTCAGGGAGTTGATGGGGAACTTGGTACCGTTGAGATAAAGCGGAGCCGCCCCCGTCACATTGAAACCCCTCACGGTGAAACGGGTGCCGATATGCCGCAAGGCGCCTCCTTCCAGCGACATCACGCTGGCGGTGTAGCCCAATGCCTGGTCCAGCGAATCGGCTGCCTGCGCCACCACCTGATCACGCGACACCACCGACACTGACTGGGGCGTTTCGTGCAATGCCGTATCCGTCTTGGTGGCCGTGGCGCTGCGGCGGGCAACCATTCCCTGCACCGGCCCGGCAGCCGACTCCTCATGCCTCCCTGTCACCGTCACGGCCGATAGGGTCTGCACGCCTCCTGGCCCGGACGATCCGGAAGGCAAGCGACGCAGAACATATCCCCCGTTGGGTTGCGCCCGGGCGGCCAGCCCGGTGCCGGCCAGCAGGTACCCAAGCGCCTCGGCCGGGCCGTAACGGCCCGCCAGGCCCGGACTGCGTTTGTCCGCGATCTCTTCGGCCGTATATGACAGCATCAAACCGCTTTCGACCGCAAAGCGGGTCAAGGCGCTTTCCAGGGCGCTGGCTGGAATCGCGTATACGCGCACGCCTGCCTGGGACTGCGCCTGGACACTAGCGGCAGCCGCCGCCAGGCCCGCTGCCATGAGCCAGGGGCTGCGCCGCACGGCAAGCGTCAAGGTGTTGCTGATGAGCAGGCGCATGGCGCGCCGCGAAAAGCGGGAGTTCATAGAAAGGGATCCGGGTTGCAGAAAAAATGGCTTCTATCTGGTTTGCCACTTGAGTCCGGAAAACCCCTCACCTTGCCCGAAAGAAAAGCAATCCTGTGCCCTCGGCCTCAGGCCGCACGCAGCCGCACCGTGAGCCAGTAGCGCGTCAGGCGATCCACGTCGACGGGAAGCGTGCGCTGCAGCATGTCCAGTACGCGCTCGACGTCATCCAGCGGATAGATTCCCGACACTTTCAGCCTCCCTGCATCGGGCGCGCACTGCAAGCGTCCCGGCGTATAGCGGGCCAGCTCTTCGATGAACATGGCCAGGGGCATGTTCTGCACGGCCAGCATGCCGGCCGACCAGGCGGCCTCGCCCGGGGCTGCACGCTGTACGTCCTCCATGGCCTCACGCGTGAACCATGCCTGCTCACCCGCGCGCAGCAGCTGGGGGGCTTGCGCATCCAGATCCGGGCGGATTTCCACCGCCCCCTCAAACACCGCGACACGGCTGCGCTGTGCATACTGCCGTACGCTGTATCGAGTCCCCAGCGCACGTACCCGCCCTTGCGCCGTCTGCACCACGAAAGGACGGAATGCACCGCCTGCCGTGGCCGCCGGATCGGAGGCCGTCGACACCAGGATCCGGCCCCGCAGCAACCTGACCAGACGCTGCGCGCCATCGAACCGCACGTCGATGGCAGTCCCCGTATCGAGATCGATGCGACTGGCATCGGCCAGCATGAGGCTGCGCCGCTCGCCACGCGCCGTATGGTGATCCGCCTGCCAATCCTGCCAGACGTCCCGTAACGGATCCCGTGCCAGCCACGCACCGCCGCCTGCGAACAGCGCCAGACCCAATGTCTTCAGAGCCTGCCTGCGCGCGCGGCGCTGCGTTTTTTCTCGCGCCAGCGTATCGCGCACCAAGGGCATGTTCAGGCCCTGCAGCTGCAGGCCGAAGGACTCGATATGCCGCCAGGCCCGTTCGTGATCCGGATCAGCCTGCCGCCAACGTAGCCAGGCGGCCCGCCGCGCGTCGTCGACATCGGGCGCTTGCAAAGCCACCAGCCAATCCACCGCACGCCGGCTGACATCCGCAGGCAGCGGCGGCCCATCCAGCTGGGGAAAAGACGGGGATCCAGGGTCGGCAGGCGAGACGGCCAAGGCGTCAGACACCAAAGAAGCAAAGGTGGGCGGCCTTGGCGATATAGCGCTGCACCGTCGCCAGGGAAACGCCGAGCGCGGCTGCGATCTCCGCCTGCTTCATGCCCTCCAGCTGCGACATCAGAAAAGCCTGGCGCACCGGCGCCGCCAGCGTGTCCAGGCGCCGGTCCAGTTCAAGCAAGGTCTCCAGCAGGATGGCACGCGTCTCGGGGCTGGGCACTTCCCGCTCCGGCACGCCGGCCAGGGTGGCCAGGTAGGCCTCCTCGATGCGGCGCCGGCGCATGAAGTTGGACACCACGCCCTGGGCCACGGTGGTCAGCAAGGCGCGCGGCTCGCGCGCTGCGACCGTATCGCCGCGTGCCAGCAGACGCATGAAAGTGTCCTGCGCCAGGTCGGCCGCATCACTCGCATTGCCCAGCCTCCGCCGCAGCCAGCCCTTGAGCCAGCCATGATGGTTCGCATACAGGACATCGATGCCCTGCGGTGACACTGCGGAATCGGTCGCGGACATCCTGCCCTCCAGCGCGTCGCAGGGCAGGATGGATCAGCCCCGAATAATGAGAATGAGCCGCATTCTAGATCCAGCAAACGACGACGACAAGAGGCCAAGCCGGCTTATGCCGCCACGCCCTGGCCCTTACTCCGGTTGGCGCAGGTTTTGAAACAGCCAGGTGGCTATGCCGGTGATGGCGGCATCAGCCTGAGCCATACCGAGCACCTGCAAGCCCAGCGGCAAGCCGTCCACCGCCATCACCGGCACGTTGATGGCGGGCGCGCCCAGCAACGACGAAGCGCAGGCAAACGACACATCGCCCGTCGGGTACTTGCTGTCGCGGATTTCGGCGGCCAGCGGCGCCGGGCCGCAGGCATTCAGACTCACCAGCGCATCGCATTGCGTGGCCAGCGCCGCCAGTCGCTGACGGGCATGCTCGCGCAGCAGCAGGCATTCCCGGTACTCGGCCAACGTCATGCTGCGTCCGCTTTCAAGCTGCCGCAACAGGCTGGGACCCAGCGTGTCGGGGTGGTTCTCGACCAGATTGGCCAAAGACCAGCGCTGCTCCCACGAGATCAGGCGCAGCGACAGCCCCGCCGCCTGCGAGATGGACTGCTCCAGCGCCTCGATCAGCGCCGAGTCGCTGCGCCGCAGGATGCGCACCCCCTGGTCGGACAGCGTTTTCAGGCAGGCCTCGAAGGCATCCCGGGCTCCTGGTTCGGCGCGCGCCCACCCCTCGGTTTCCAAGGCCACCAGACGTCGCGGCCGGATGGCAGCCGGCGGCTGGCGTGGCCCTTGCAAACCTGGATGTCCCGGGTCGCCCCCGGCGCGCAGCGCGATTTCCGCCGCCGCCGTCCACATATCCTCGACACAGTTCGCATGGATGCCCAGATGCGCCTGGCTCAGCCCCAGCCGCTCGCCCCGGTTGAGCGCGCCAAAGGTCGGCTTCAAGGCCCAATTGGCATTGAAGCTCGCCGGCCGCAGAATCGAGCCTACCAGTTGCGAACCGATGGCCAGCGGCACCATGTTGGCGCCCACGACCGCGGCCGAGCCGCTGGACGAGCCACCAGGCGTGCGCAAAGGATCGAAGGCATTGGTGGTGGGGCCGGGGTCCAGGAAACCCAGTGCGGTGGTCACGGTTTTGCCCAGGATGATGGCGCCAGCGTCGCGCAAGGCGCGCACCACCGCACTGTCATTCTTAGGGAAATTGCCTTCAAACGCTGCGCATCCCATCTGCGTGGGCATGTCACGGGTTTCGATCAGATCCTTGATGCCGACCGGCATGCCATCGATGGCCGACAGACTGCGGCCCTGGCGATAGCGCTGCGCGCTGGCGTCGGCCGCCGCCCGGGCGCCTTCGGGATTCATGACAACCCACCCCTTGAGCAGACCCTCCTTGTCGGCGATCACTTGCAGACAGCGTTCGAGGTAGTCGCGCGGGCTGTCATCGCCGCTGGCGAATCCGGCCCGGCAATCATGAAAAGTCAGTGCACGATGGGTGCTGGGAACGTAGGTCAAGGCGTGGCTCCGGATAGTGTCATTCATGGCTTTTGATACCGAGCGTGCGGATCAGGCCGCCCCATCGCTCATGCTCGGCGCGGAAAAACGTATCGAACTGCTCGGGCGTTCCCGGCTGCACCAACAGATTCACGCCTTTGAGGCGCTCTAGGATCGGCGCTTCGGCCAGCACGTCGTTCAGGTCATGATTGATTTTCTGCACCAGATCCGCTGGCAGCCCGGCCGGTGCAAACAGGCCATACCAGGCCTCCAGTTGCAGCTCCGGCAGGCCGGCCTCGGCTGCTGCCGGCACCTCGGGCAAGGCTTCGAGCCGCTGAGGCGACGCCACCGCATAGGCCTTGAGCTTGCCGCCCTTGACGTGGTTGATCACATTGCCCGAGGCGAACTGCACCAGCAGATCAACCTCGCCGCCGATCGCAGCCATGGAGGCCTCCAGCGCCCCCCGATAGGGCACATGCATCACATCGGCGCGCGCCTCGCGCTTGAATATCTCGGTGAAAAGCTGCAACGACGATCCTGACCCGTTGGACGCGTAGGTGTACTGCCCCGGGCTGGCGCGAAAGCGCTCGATCAACGCCTGCAGGTCGGCGGCTTCGACGCTCGGGTGGGTCAGCACCAGTACCGGCAGGCTGCCGATCTTGCCCACGCGGGTCAGGCCGTTTTCGACGTCCAGCCTGATGCTGGGATTCAGGGCGGGCAGCGTAGCCAGCTCGTTGAACGTCAGCATCAAGGTGTAGCCGTCAGGTTTGGCGCGCGCCACATAGTCGGAACCGATGAGCGTGCCTGCACCCGGCTTGTTCTCGACCACGACGGGCTGGCCCCAGCGCTGCGCCAGCCGCGGGCCGATCAGCCGCGCCAGGATATCGGCAGTGCCGCCCGGCGTGGTCGGCACCACGATGCTCACCGGGCGCTGCGGATAATCGGCCGCCGCAGCAGGCCAGGCCAGCATCGAGGCGGCGCACAACGCCATCGCTCCGATCAATCGAACCCGCGTAGTAGACATGGACTCCCCCTTATGATTGCTCTTGACCGCATGAGGCGCGGCCATGGCATCTTGGGCGGAGTCCCGGCGTGGTTCAAACGACTTTATCTATGGCACACTTAACTTATTGTTAAGCGAAACCTCGAGATGTCTGCCCTGCCTCCATTGAATGCGTTGCGCGGCTTCGAGGCCGTCGGCCGCCTGGGCAGCATCACCCTGGCGGCAGCCGAACTCAATGTGACGCCGGCCGCCATCAGCCGCCAGATCCGCTTGCTTGAAGAACACCTCGGGCTGCGGCTGTTCGCCCGCCAGCACCGCCGCATCGTGCTCACGCCCGTGGGCGCCGGATACCACGCCGATATCGCGCGCGGTTTCGGCGCACTGCAGCGGGCGACTTCGGCACTCGACGAGCGTTCACGCCGGCGCCAGTTCGTCATCAAGGCGCCCCACAGCGTGGCCATGCGCTGGCTGCTGCCCCGGCTGTCCGGCTTGCATCGCCAGTACCCCGAGATCGACGTCAAGCTCCACACCTCGGTGGACCCGCCCGACTTCGAACTCGAAGACGTCGACGCCGGTATCTGCATGGGAGACGGCCGCTGGCGCGGCCTGGACAGCCACAAGTTGATGCTCAACGAACTGCTGCCCGTATGCATCCCCGAGAAACGCGCCGACCTGCGCCGGCCCGCCGACCTCAAGCGCGAAGTCCTGCTGCATACGCTGGCGCGCCCCCATTACTGGGAAATCTGGCTGCGCGCCGTCGGCCTCACGGAAATCGACATGTCACGCGGCCTGCGTTACGAGTCCTCGGCCCTGGCCTATGAGGCGGCGCTGGAAGGCTACGGCGTGGCCATCGCCCAGAAAGCCCTGGTGCAGAAAGAGCTGGACGAAGGACGCCTGATCGCGCCCTTCGACCTCAGCGTGGACCTGGGCCCGGAAACGTATTATTTCGTGCTGCCCCCCGCCAGCTACCGGCAGCCCTCACCGGAACTGGCGCAGTTCCGGGCCTGGGCGGCCTCCTGTGCCCTCCCGGGCGCAAGCCCCTGACGGCACGCCGTTTCTAGTCAAGCCGGGCGACCGCCGGCCCCGCCAACGGGATCTCCATGCAATCCTCGCCAAAGAAAATATTGCCTTTGTAGATCTCGGCGACTTCCCGGATGACGCGCTCGCGGATCCCTGGCCGGTCGAACTGTTCCGTCACATGCGAGATCACCAGGTTCTTGGCATTGGCCTGCGCAGCGGCCTCGGCCAGCTCGCGATGGCCCATCGTGAAAGCAGAAAATGCCTTGCTCGGCGCGGTGCCGGAGTAGTAGTGGCACATGTGTACCAGCACGTCGCAATCCTTGGCCAGTTCGGTCAGCGCACGGCAGGGGCCGGTATCGCCCGAGTACACAAAGGACTGCCCGTCGGCATCCACCCGGAAACCATAGGAAACCAGATGGGGGGCGAAATGGTGCACCGGCACCACGGTCACCTTCCAGTTCGTGGTTTCGATCACGGCATCCTCGGCGATCTCGTGCAGCACCGGCGCCGGCCGGGCGCGCGTGCCTGCGCCGCCGCGCGCCTGATAGACATCGATGCTCGCCTGGTTCTGGGTGCGCGAGATCAGATCGGGCCCGAAAGCGCCGTCATCATCGATCAGCCTTGCGGTGATCGCCTTGAGCGGTGGCGGGCCGTAAACCTGAAGCTCGCCGATCTTGCCCGCCCCCTGATCCCAGCGCGTCAGCAACAGCCGCGGATAATCGCCCATATGGTCATAGTGATGATGACTGATGAACAGGTGCGACACCTTGGTGGCCGGGATACCCAGTTCCAGCAGGCGATGATGGGCGCCGAAGCCGTGGTCGAAAACCAGATACTCATCGCCGATGCGCGCCACATACCCTGAACACATCCGACGCAATGACGGCGTCGGGGTTCCCGTTCCCAAAAGCCAAAGCTGCATGGCCTGATCCTTTCAATCAATTGTTGTCGTTGATGCCCAGCGCCTGAATAAGCGCTGCGTACTTTTCTTTCTCTTGCTGGACGAACTCGGCGAAGGCTGCCGAACTCATCGCCCCCGTCTGCACACCCTGCGCCGCGAGCTGGCGCTTGACCTCTTCGGATTGCAGCACGGCATCGATCTCCCGGTGCAGGCGCTCCAGGATCGCGGGCGGCACGCCCTTGGGCGCGAACACCCCGAACCAGCCGGAAAGATCCAGCTCGGGATATCGGTTGGCCAGCGCCGGCGCCGAAGGCAAGGCCGGGCTGACCTCGCCCGACGCCACCCCCAGCGCAACCAGGCGGCCGTCACGCAACAAAGGCATGGCGGGCGGCATGCCCGAGAAATAGACATTCGTGACCCCGGCCGCGGTGTCCGCCACCGCCTGTCCGCCGCCCTTGTACGGGATATGCAGCATCTCGATGCCGGCCTCGCGGGCCAGCAAGGCCCCAGCGATATGCGCCGGGCTGCCCGGCCCCGCCGAGGCATAGCTCAACGCCCCCGGCCGGGACTTGGCCAGCTGGATCAACGCATCCAGGGTTTGCACGCCGGTATTGCGGCTGGCCACCATCAACAGCGGCGTGGAGCCCGCCAGCGCAATCGGCGCGAAGTCCTGATCGACGGAATAGTTGATGCCCTTCTGCACTTGCGGGTTGATGACCATCTCGGAGGTATAGGCCAGCAACAGCGTGTAGCCGTCGGCCTCGGCGCGCGCCACATTCAGCGCGCCGATCGATCCGGCCGCCCCCGCCCGATTCTCGACAATCACGGTCTGGCCAAGGCTGTCGCCCATTTTCTGGGCCAGCACACGGGCGATCACGTCGCCCGTGCCGCCCGGCCCATAGGGCACCACCAGCCGGATGGGACGTTCGGGATAGGCCGCCTGGGCCGTGCCAGCGGCCGCCGCAAGTACGCCCGCCACCAGTGCCAAGGCACTGCGTTTGAGTCGCTGAGTGATGATCTTCACGCGTTTCCCCTGACTTGAAATAGAGACAATCACGGCATAATTTTGAATGCATCAATCAGTTTATAGAGATAACTTTTTTGTTATGCTTGATAGGTGAAATCCCTTGATACCGCGCCCGACCCCGGGTTGGCCTCCCTGTACCGACTGCGCCTGCGGGATCTGCAGCTCTTGCAGCAGATTGCCGACGTCCGCTCCCTGACCGCCATCGCCGATCAACGGGGTGTCAGCCAGCCTGCGCTGAGCCGTGCCCTCAAAGAGATCGAGACGGCGCTCGGAGCGCAGATCTTCGAGCGGACCAAAAGCGCCATGCTCGCCCCCACGCCCATCGGCCAGCACGTGCTGGCCCGCGCCGCGCTGGTGCTGGCCGACGCCCAGGCGCTGCAAAGCGAGATACACGCATTCGAAGACGGCAAAGGGGCGCACCTGCGGCTGGGCATCATTCCCTACATCACCAGCAGCCTGCTCGAAGGCGTACTGGACCGGCTGACCTGCCCCCCCTGGCGGATGTCGGTCTCCGTCACCGAAGGCACCACCGATCAATTGATCGCCGCACTGCGCCGGCAGGAACTGGATGTCGTCATCGGGCGCCTGTCTGCCGACGTGTCGAGCGACCTGCTGCGGGAACGCCTGTTCACGCAGCAAGCGGGGATCGTCTCCCGCCTGACGCCAGCCCCCGGCCCCGCGCCCCTGGGCCTGCCAGCCCTGCTCGACTATGAATGGGTGCTGCCGCCCATGCGCAGCCCGACACGGCAAGCCTTCACGGAACTCTTCGTGCAGCACGACCTGCCCGCCCCGACAGCGCGGATCGAGACCACCTCCCTGAACGTCATCCAGGCGGCGCTGCGCAACGAAGACAACCGCCTGGCCCTCCTGCCGGCAGATATCGGCCGCGAACTCCGACAGCATGGCCTGCTGGCGTACCGCGACTTTCCCATCCCCTTCCCCATGCCCGTCGTGGGCCTGATCTCGCTGCCCCGCACGCGGGCCCTGCCCTCGGTGCGCACTTTCCGGGACGCGCTCTATCGGGTGCTGCCGCGCGTGCCCCTGTAGTGCCGGGATGCCGCAGCGCCCGCGTCGGGGTGGCAGAGTAGAATTCGCCCCCATGCGCTTCTCCGACTTCGACCAACGCCTCGCCGCCCTCGGTGCCCTGCCCGTGCATCGCGGCCGGATCGTGCGCGTCTGGCTCCAGGGGCAAGCACTCGATCAGGGCACGCGGCGCCGCAGCACCGAACATTTCCTGCCGCTCGCACTGCGCAACGCCATCCCCGCGCTGACCGCCGAACTCGATGGCTTGGCCCGCATCCATGCCGAACACACCGGCCATGACGGCTCGCGCCTGTTGGTCGAGCTGGCTGACGGGCAGATGGTGGAAAGCGTGCTGCTGCCGCGCGACGGGCTCTGTGTGTCCACCCAAGTCGGCTGTGCGGTCGGCTGCCGCTTCTGCATGACCGGCAAAAGCGGCCTGCTGCGCCAGGTCAGCAGCATGGAAATCCTGGCCCAGGTCGTGCTGGCACGCCGCCGGCGCGCCGTGAAGAAAGTCGTCTTCATGGGCATGGGCGAACCGGCGCACAACCTGGACAACGTGCTCGAAGCCATCAACCTGCTCGGCACCGAAGGCAATATCGGCCATAAGAATCTTGTGTTCTCCACCGTGGGCGACCTGCGCGTCTTCGAGGCGCTGCCGCGGCAGCGCGTCAAACCCGCCCTGGCCCTGTCGCTGCACACCACCAAAGCCGACCTGCGCGCACACCTCCTGCCCCGCGCCCCGAGAATCACGCCGCAAGCCCTGATCGAACACGGCGAGAAATACGCCCGCGACACCGACTATCCGATCCAGTACCAATGGACGCTGCTCAAGGGCATCAACGACGGCGACGACGAACTCGACGCCCTGGCGCACCTGCTCAAAGGCAAGTATGGGGTGCTCAACGTCATCCCCTTCAACAGCCTCGAAGGCGATGACTACCAACGACCCGACGCCGGCCGCATCCAGGAGATCGTCCGCTCCCTGCACCGCCGGGGCGTGCTGACCAAGGTCAGGAACAGCGCCGGCCAGGACGTCGACGCCGGCTGCGGCCAACTCCGCGCCCGCGCCGTGGGCGCGGAACAGATCATCCAACTGCGCCGCCCCGGCCAGGCAACGCCCGAAGCGCTGCAAGCCTAGGCGGCTCCCGCCCTTGCTGCGGGTTGCGGCTGGCCAGGATCAACGGCCGCGGCACCTGGGGCAGCCTCCCGGTTCGGGATGGCGTTGGAAATCCTGTTTCCTACCGACCCATGGCTTAGGAAACTTCTGCCTATTGAACCGGGCGTGCTGGGTTCATGCCGCTTCGAAAACCATCCTGTCCTTGCGCCGTCGATGGCATCTGACCTGAAGCGATCCGCCCGTGATCCAAAGACATGACGGGCTGCCGTCACCGGAATCGGTTATTCTCGCTTCCGCCGATTTTCGGCATCACTCCTATGCCCTCGCGGCCCTTCCCTGCATGATCCGGTTTCAGCAAGTTTCGCTGGCAAGAGGCATCAAGCCCTTGCTGGAAAAAGTCGACCTCATCCTTAACCCCGGCGACAAGATCGGCCTTATCGGCGCCAATGGCGCGGGCAAGTCCAGCCTGTTCGCCTTGCTGCGCGGCGAGTTACACGCTGACCAGGGGGATCTCAGCTATCCACCGAACTGGCGCGTGGCCTACGTCGCGCAGGAAACGCCGGCACTGGATCGCTCGGCCATTGACTACGCGATCGACGGCGACGTGGAGCTGCGCCGCCTGGAAGCCCGGCTGGCCGAGGTTGAAGCCGCTGCCGACACCCCCGAAAACGGCCTGCTGATCGGCGAGCTGTACGGCGCCCTGGCGGATGCCGACGCCTACACCGTGCGCTCGCGGGCGGAACAGCTGTTGACCGGCCTGGGCTTCTCGATGGCGCAGATGGACCAGCCGCTGACCAGTTTTTCGGGCGGCTGGCGGATGCGGCTGAACCTGGCGCAAGCGCTGATGTGCCCATCCGAACTGCTCCTGCTGGACGAACCTACCAACCACCTGGATCTGGACGCCATTCTGTGGCTGGAAGACTGGTTGAAGCGTTATCCCGGCACGTTGCTGGTGATTTCGCATGACCGCGACTTCCTCGACGAGGTGGTCAACGTGGTGGTTCACGTGGATGAGCGCAAACTGAAGCGCTATGCGGGCAATTATTCCGCCTTCGAGCGCCAGCGCGCCGCGCAACTGGAACTGGCAGCCGGCGCCATGGAAAAGCAGCTACGCCAGCGCGCGCATCTGCAATCGTTCATCAATCGCTTCAAGGCCCAGGCCTCGAAAGCGCGCCAGGCGCAAAGCCGGATCAAGGCGCTGGCGAAGATGGAAGAGTTGGCTCCCTTGCGCGCCGCGGCCGAGTTTTCCTTCGAATTCAAGGAGCCGGACCGCGCCCCCGATCCGCTGCTGCGCATGGACGCCGTCCAGGCCGGCTACCCGGCGACAGACGACGGCGGCGCCGACAAGATCATCATCAAGGACATCAATTTCTCGCTCCAGGGCGGCCAGCGCATCGGATTGCTGGGCGTGAACGGAGCAGGCAAATCCACCTTGATCAAGACCATCGCCGGGGAGTTGCAGGCCTTGGGCGGCGAGGCGATTTTCGGCAAGGGCCTGTCGATCGGCTATTTCGCCCAGCATCAGGTCGAGATGCTGCGCCATGATGAGTCGCCCTTGTGGCACATGGTCAAGCTGGCCCCCGGTACGCGCGAGCAGGAACTGCGCAACTTCTTGGGCAGCTTCAACTTCCCAGGGCCGATGGCAACCAACAGTATCGCGCCGTTTTCGGGCGGCGAGAAAGCCCGCCTGGCCCTGGCGCTCATCGTGTGGCAACGGCCCAATCTGCTGTTGCTGGACGAACCCACCAATCACTTGGACCTGGAAACCCGCGAAGCGCTCACCATGGCCCTGGCGCAGTTCGAAGGCACCCTGGTGCTGGTGTCGCACGATCGCCACTTGCTCCGTGCCACCACCGATCAGTTCGTCATCGTGGCCGACGGCAAGGTCGAGCCTTTCGACGGTGACCTCAACGACTATCGCGACTGGCTATTCAAGACCAAGCTGAACGCCAAGCAATAAAGCCTCGGACTGCGTTTGCGACGGCATCAGCAAAAACGTCATCGACAATGCAGTCTGGCACCATTGCCCTGACGGCCCGGGAAAAGCAGCCAGGATGCGCCGTCGCGGCCGGCCCGACGCAGAAGGCCAGGCTAGAGGGCAGCACGCCATTACGGAAGCAAGCCGCTCGCCTCACCCTTCAGAAATTCGATGAGCGCATTGTTGATCTCTTGCGACGCCTCCTGCTGCAGCCAATGCCCGGCCCCGGGAATAATCTTGGCGGCACGCAAATACGGCACTATTTCCGGCATGGCTGCAATCATGCGATCCATCCCGGGAATCGCCAGCCCGGTGTCCCGTTCCCCGACGAGATACAAAGCGGGAACTTCCACACGCTTACCCTCTAGGGCCGCCGACAAGGCCCAATTCCGGTCCAGGTTCCGGTAGTAGTTCAACCCGCCACGAAAGCCGCTGGTAGTGAACCCCTGGATAAATTCATCCAGATCGCACCGGGTAAGCCAGGGGGGCAACGCATCAGGAACGGGAAGCGCGGCGAGCAGCCCCTTCCCTTTGGCCACCATGCCAAACGGATTTGGCGTGCTCGGATCGTTGCGCGGGCCAGCCTGGCCCGACGCCGCCCAGTAGATCGCCCCTAGTGTTGCGCCGATGTCGCGCTCGAATTCTTTCTCGGCAACCCCGGGCTCGCAAAAGTAGTGCGTGTAAAACACAGCAGAATCTGTCTTTGGAAACAGTTTGCTCGGCATGACCGGAGCCCTGGGCATCATTGGAACGCCTAAGGCCACAACCGCGCGAAAAACATCGGGCCGCAGTTGCGCGGCCTGCCATGCGATGCTCGCACCCCAGTCGCCGCCTACGATCACCGCATCCTCTGCTTGCTCGTTCTTGACCAATGCGACCAGATCGCCGATCACATCCATCGTCGTGAAGGCCGCCACGTCCGGCGGACTTTCGCTGCGGCCATAACCTCGCAGGTCCGGGGCCACCGCCCGAAAGCCCGCCTGCGCAAGCGCGCGGAGCTGATGACGCCACGCATGGGCGGTTTCCGGAAAACCGTGGCACAGCAGAACCAGGGGCCCCTGACCCGCGGCAGTCACGTGGATCCGGACGCCGTTGACGTTTACGTAGCGCGTTTCGAACTCGGTCATGATGCCCTTCGACAAGGAGGCTGGCGGAGCGTCTATAATACCGTAACTGATACCATTACGGAATTTGGCTTTCATGAGTTGCGACACTCGCTTCGCCCGCTTGTTGCATGTCCTCGTTCACATGGACTTCCGCGGGGGCACGACGACATCGGGGACGCTCGCCAAGATGCTGCACACGAACGAGGTCGTTGTACGGCGGACGATGGCGGCATTGCGCACCGCCGGCATGGTTAGCTCCATGGGAGGTCGCAATGGCGGCTGGACGCTCGCCAGATCGTTGAACACCATTACCGCGCAAGATGTCTACGAAGCCATTTCCCACGGCGCCGTGTTTACCATGGGGCCAGCCAACGACAATCCTGCCTGCCCCGTCGAACTCGCTGCCAATCAATTGATTGCTGACGCGATGCACGCAGGCGAACAGGCGCTGCTGCATTACCTTGGCACTCGCCTGCTTTCTGATTTCGCCGCGCAGATTCGGGCCGGGTAGAGACGCTGCGCACTCGCGGCGGCCACCCGCGGGGTCGCCCCCCCCCCGGTCGACTGCGGCAGCCCCCGGCCGAAAGGCAGATTCCCGATGATCGATAGCCGGGCCGGTGCAGGCTTTTCAAAGCTCGTCCCCAATTAATTCCCCCATCAATATGTAACAGCGCGTCCCCTCCCCCTTGAAGCCTGCGAAGTCATCCCTATAATTAGCACTCGTCGCCGGTGAGTGCTAACAAGCCTCCCGCGCCAAAACCGATCAATCTTCTAGTTATCGAAACAGGAGTTCTTCATGGCCC
>JAEWJD010000399.1 GCA_023386765.1 Pseudomonadota bacterium
CGGCTCACGCCACGTGCCGCTGGCCCAGGTCGACCCGACCCACCCGGCCGCAAGAGACGCCCGCGTGCTGATCTATCACTGCCGCTCCGGCAACCGCAGCCACCTCAGCCGCCAGCAGCTGGCCGAGCGCTCAGCCTGCGAAGCCTATGTGCTCGAAGGCGGCCTGGACGCCTGGAAACGCGCCGGCCTGCCGGTGGCGCGCGACGCCCGCCAACCCCTGGAATTGCAACGCCAGGTGCAGATCGCCGCCGGCGCCCTCATTCTCCTGGGCACCCTGCTGGGCGTGACGGTCTCGCCCTGGTTGCTGGCCGTGCCGGCCTTTTTCGGCGCGGGCTTCATCTTCGCCGGGCTGACCGGCTTTTGCGGTCTGGCGCGTCTGCTGCTGAAGATGCCCTGGAACCGCAAGTCCCTGGCCGTCTCGTCACGGTCTTCTCAAGGAGCATTGCCATGAAAGCCAATGTCGGCGGACTCGACCGCCTGCTGCGCATCCTGATCGGCGCCCTGCTGATCGGCCTGGTTCTGGGGCAGGTGATCGGCCCCTGGGGATGGATAGGCGTGCTGCCTCTGGCCAGCGGGCTGTTCCGCTTCTGCCCGCTCTACACGCTGCTGGGCGTGCGCAGCTGCCCGCGCCGATAGCGCGCGGTCAGGCATGCCCCGGGCCGTGGCGGCGGCGCCGCGGCGAGACAAAAAAAACGCCGGCGTGATGCCGGCGTTTTTTTACTGGCTTGCGCGCAAGGCGCAGGCTTTATTCAGGCTTGATCTTCTGCTCGGTGATCAGCTTGCTCCAGCGGGCGCGCTCGGCAGTTTCGAACTCGCCCAGCTCCTTGCCGGAGATCTTGCCACCCGTCGCGCCCAAGGACGCGAGCTGCTGCTGCACCGCCGGCGTGGCCAGGGCTTTCTGGGCGGCGTCGATCAGGGTCTGCTGCACTTCGGGCGTCATGCCGGCCGGGCCGTACAGCGCGAACCAGGCGGTGACGTCAAAGTCCTTCAGGCCGCTTTCCGCCACCGTGGGCACGTCGGGCAGCGAAGGTTGACGCTCGGCCGAAGTGACCGCCAGGGCACGCACGCGCGAACCGTCCTTCAGGTGGGCCAGCGCGCTGGGCACGTTGTCCAGCAGGATGTCGACCTGACCGCCGATCAGCGCCGGCATGGAGGCCGACACGCCCTTGAACGGCACGTGCAGCATGTCGATGCCGGCGGCCTGCTCCAGGTAGGCGCCGGTCAGGTGCACCGACGAACCAATGCCGGGCGAGGCATAGGTCAAGGGCTTATCCTTGTTGGCGCGCGCCTTGGCGTACAGATCCTGCATGGACTTCATGTCGGAGTCCGCGGCCACCGCGATCACGTTGGGCGCGGTGAAGACCATCGACAGGGGCGTGAAGTCCTTGGCCGGATCAAAGGGCATGTCCGGATAGATGAACTGGTTGATGGTTTGCGTGCCGATGGTGCCCATGGCAATGGTGTAGCCATCGGGTGCGGCACGCTTGAGCACGCCCATGCCGATGTTGCCACCCGCGCCCGCACGGTTGTCGACCACGATCGATTGCTTCAGGAAAGGCGCCATGCCCTGGGCAATGGTGCGCGCTGCCAGGTCGGTGGTACCGCCGGCCGGATAGGGCACGATCAGCGTGATCGGGCGCGAGGGGTAGCTGTCAGCCTGGGCGCTGAACGCCAGACCGCCCAGCACGGCCACGCTGAGCAGCTTGCGGATCGAAAAGTTCTTCATTGTGCTTGTCTCCAGTAGGGCATGAGAATTTCCGAGCGGGGTCATCAAGGACCGGCCGTCTCAGAGGCATAACGCATACGCACCGCAGGAGCCCGGGTAGGGCAACCGGCGCGGCGGCGTGATGGATACAGAAATACTACGTTTTTTGCATTCAGACGTGTATACAACCACAGACTGTCCGCGCTGTCGAACACAACGCCGCCGCCGGAGAACCGGCGGCGGCGTTGAGCTCACGGCTTGCGCATGCGCACGCTCAGCGATTCATCACCGCAACCGTGCGCACATTGAGGTAGGCCTCAAGCGCCTCCGGGCCGCCTTCCGAACCGTAACCGGAGTCTTTCAGGCCGCCGAAGGGCAATTCGGCGCTCGTGATGGCCGGCATGTTGATCCACATCATGCCGACTTCCACATGACGGGCCAGCAGATCGGCGTTCTTCAGCGAACGGGTGAACCCGTAACCGGCCAGGCCGAACGGCAGGCGGTTGGCCTCGGCAATGGCGTCCTCCAGGCGCGAGAACGGACGGATCGCGGCCACCGGGCCGAAAGGTTCATCGTTGAACACCTTGGCATCCAGGGGCACATCGGCCAGCACCGTCGGCGCCCAGAAGTTGCCGGCCTCGCCCACCTGCTTGCCGCCCGTCATGAGGGCAGCGCCCTTGGCCTGGGCATCCTGCACCAGATCCTGCATGGCGCTCAGGCGGCGGCTGTTGGCCAGCGGGCCCATCTGGGTCGTCGGCTGCAGGCCGTCGCCCACGCGCAGCCCGGCCGCGTGCGCGGCCATGGCTTCGGCAAACTGAGCTGCCACGCTTTCATGCACCAGGAAGCGGGTAGGCGAGATGCAAACCTGGCCCGCGTTGCGGAACTTGGCCGCACCGGCCGAACGCACGGCCAGCTCGACATCCGCGTCTTCGCAGACGATCACCGGCGCATGCCCGCCCAGCTCCATGGTCACGCGCTTCATGTGGGCACTGGCCAGCGCGGCCAGTTGCTTGCCCACGGGCGTGGACCCCGTAAAAGTGACCTTGCGGATCACCGGATGCGGGATCAGGTAGCTGGAGATCTCGGCCGGATCGCCATACACCAGGCCGACCACGCCGGCCGGCACGCCGGCCTCCTCGAATACGCGCACCAGCGCAGCAGGCGCGGCAGGCGTTTCCTCGGCAGCCTTGGCGAGCACCGAGCAACCTGCGGCCAAGGCCGCGCCCAGCTTGCGCACCAACTGGTTGATGGGGAAGTTCCAGGGCGTGAAGGCAGCCACCGGGCCGACCGGATCCTTGATCACCATCTGACGGATCGACAGATCATTGCGCGACGGCACCAGGCGGCCATAGACGCGCATGCCCTCATCGGCGAACCATTCGATGATGTCCACGGCAGCCAGCACTTCACCACGCGACTCGGCCAAGGGCTTGCCCTGTTCCTGCGTCATCATGCTGGCGATACGATCGGCGCGCTCGCCCAGCAGGGCGGCGGCACGGCGCATGATCTTGGCACGCGCGGCCGGCGTCATGGCACGCCAGGTTTCAAAGCCTTTCTGTGCCGCCTGCGCGGCACGCTCCAGGTCGGCCTTGCCGGCGCGCGCCACGCGTCCGATCTCCGCGCCGGTGGCGGGATTCACCACGGCCAGCGTCTGGCCATCGGCAGCGTCGCACCACTGGCCGTCGATGAACAGCCGGGTATCGGGGTAAGTCATGGGAAATTCTCCTGGCGGTCCTAGATCATCAGCTCGATCACGAAGGGCGCGGTCTTGCCGAAGCTGCTCGTCATCAGGTCAGCGCACTCTTCCATCGTGGTGGCCCGGGCGGCTTCCACGCCCATGGCATTGGCCAGGCCAACCCAGTTCAGCGAAGGATTGCCCAGATCCAGCATGCTCATGGCGGTTTCGCCCGGCGTGGCACCGACGTTCTTGTACTCGCCGATCAGGATGTTGTACTTGCTGTTGTTCAGGATGATGGTGGTCACCGGCAGCTGTTCACGCGCCTGCGTCCACAGCGATTGCAGCGAGTACATGGCCGAGCCGTCGGCCTGCAGGCCGATGACGCGGCGCTCGCGCTTGGCGCCGATGGCCGCGCCGGTCGCGACCGGCAGACCGTCGCCGATGGCGCCGCCGGCCAGGTGCAGCCAGTCGTTGGCCGGCGCAGCATGGCTGAAGCGATAGAAACCGCGGCCGAACGACACGCTCTCATCCGAGATGATGGAGTTTTCCGGCATCAGGGCCGCCACGGTCTGGGCCAGGCCTTCCGGCGACGGCGCGCCACTGGCGGCCTGCGGACGCGGACCGGGATCGGGCATGTCGACATGCGGGGCGTTCAGAACCTGCGCCAGCGCAGCCAGCGCTTCGACCGGATCCTGATCCGGACGCGACAGCACCTGCAGCTGCGCATCGGGCGAGTACTGCGTCGAGGGCATGTCCGGGTAGCCGAAGAAACCGACCGGCGGCTTGGCGTTGACCAGGATGATGTGCTTGAAGCGCTCCAGCGTCTTGATGGCGGCGTCCATGCCATACGGCACGCGCTCGAGCTGCAGGCGGCCGCGGCCGCGCGCCAGGTGCGACGTGACGTAGTCGGCCATCACGGTCGCGCCGGTAGCCTGCGCCACGCGCCAGGCAAGCTTCTGGCCTTCGGCCAGCACGGCCGGGCCGGCCAGCAGGATCAGGGTGTCCGCGCCGTGGCTGCGCAGCGTGCGCGCCGTGCTTTCGATGGCATTGCCATCGATGGCCGGCGGCGGTGCGACGGCAATCGGATTGCCCACCACACCCCCTTCGCCCCACGACACGTCGGCCGGCAGGATCAGCGTGGCAACCTGGCCCGGATACTGCATCGAGGCCGCCACGGCCTCGGCGGCATCGCGGCCCAGCTCGGCCGGCGCGTTGCTCGAACGCACCCATTGCGACACGGTGTGCGCCATGCTGGTGGTGTCGGCAGTCAGGGGGGCATCGAACGGGCGGTGGTAGATCGCCTGATCACCCACGATGTTGACGATGCCGCTGCGTGCACGGCGTGCATTGTGCAGGTTGGCCATGCCGTTGGCCAGGCCGGGGCCGCAGTGCAGCAGCGTGCAGGCCGGCTTGCGGGCGATGCGGAAATACCCATCGGCCATGCCGGTGACGATGTTTTCCTGCAGGCCCAGCACGCACTTCATGCCCGGGACTTGGTCCAACGCGGCCACAAAGTGCATTTCGCTCGTGCCGGGGTTGGCAAAGCAGGTATCCACCCCGGAGGCCAGCAACGTTTTGACCAGACTCTTGGCACCGTTCATGTTTGTATCTCCCATAGATAGTGATGCGGAGCCGCCCTCTCGCGGGGCGCTCCGGAGAAGGAAATGTCAGGCCGACGCGCGCACGGCCTGCCAGGCGCGGGCCATGCGGTCGATGCCTTCGCGAATGCCGTCGGCCGACGGCGCGGTGAACGACAGGCGCAGCGTGCTGGCGTCAGCCTGGCCGACATGGAAGCCCGTGCCGGGCACGAACATCACCTTGCGTTCGATGCAGGCCTTGATCAGGTCGGCCGAGGTCACGCCGTCCTTCAGGCGCGCCCACAGGAACATGCCGCCCTGCGGGGCGTGGAATTCGATGCCTTCGCCCATCTTCTCGCGCAGGGCGTCGGCCATCACGGCGCACTTCTCGCCGTAGGCCTGACAGATGCGCGCCAGATGGGCCGGCAGGCGTCCGCTGGCCAGGTACTCGGCGGCAATCGACTGCGTCCAGGGCGAGCTGCCCACGTCGGCGCTCTGCTTGGCGATGGTGCAACGGCGGGTGATCTCGACCGGCGCAATGCTCCAGGC
>JAEWJD010000014.1 GCA_023386765.1 Pseudomonadota bacterium
GCCCCGACGGCGGCGGCGCAGACCGACAAGCCTACCGCCGGTTCGGTGCAAGGGGTTTCCGGTCTCAAGTTAGGCACGTATGATTGAGCCTGACGGGCGTCCCTGACGCCCACGCCTGCATCTGCCGCCCCGGCCATGAGCCGGGGCTTTTCATTCAGCGCGAAGGTTGTTCTTTCCTGGGGAGGAAGGGACAATCTTTTCTATTGTGTCCCCATTATATTTTTTAAATATTCTGTCGGGGACAAATAGAACTCGTAGGTAGAATTATCGTCAACCAAAGCCAGGAGAAGTCCTTTATGTCCAACGTTCCCGTCCACCCTTTGCCGTCCTATCTCGACCCCGAGCACCTGGGGCCGTGGGGGGTATACCTGCAGCAGGTCGATCGCGTCACGCCTTACCTCGGTTCGCTGTCGCGCTGGGTCGAAACCCTCAAGCGTCCCAAGCGCACGCTGGTGGTGGATGTGCCCATCCAGCTGGATAACGGCACGATCGCCCACTTCGAGGGCTATCGCGTGCAGCACAACACCACGCGCGGCCCGGGCAAGGGCGGCGTGCGTTATCACCAGGACGTCACGCTGTCCGAAGTGATGGCGCTGGCAGCCTGGATGTCGGTCAAGAACGCGGCGGTCAACCTGCCGTATGGCGGCGCCAAGGGCGGCGTGCGCCTGGATCCGCGCAATTACTCGCAGGCCGAGCTGGAGCGCGTCACGCGTCGCTACACCTCCGAGATCGGCATCATCATCGGACCGACCAAGGACATCCCGGCGCCCGACGTCAACTCCAACGCCCAGACCATGGCCTGGATGATGGACACCTACTCGATGAACGAGGGCGCCACCGCCACGGGCGTGGTGACCGGCAAGCCCATCGCACTGGGCGGCAGCCTGGGCCGCGTCGAGGCGACCGGGCGCGGCGTATTCGTGGTGGCCTGCGAGGCTGCGCGGGATCGCAACATCGATCTGGCTGGCGCCAAGGTCATCGTGCAGGGCTTTGGCAACGTCGGTGGCACCGCCGGCCGCCTGTTCCACGAAGCGGGCTCCAAGGTCATCGCCGTGCAGGATCACACCGGCACCGTGCACAATGCCAATGGCCTGGACGTCCACAAGCTGCTGGCTCACGTGGCCAACAAGGGCGGCGTGGCCGGCTTCTCCGGTGGCGAGACCATGGACAATGCCGAGTTCTGGGGCCTGGAAACCGATTTCCTGATCCCGGCGGCACTTGAGTCGCAGATCCACGCCGGCAATGCCGACAAGATCCGCGCCAAGATCGTGGTCGAGGGCGCCAACGGCCCGACCACCCCCGAGGCCGATGACATCCTGGGCGACAAGGGTATCTACGTCGTGCCGGACGTGCTGTCCAACGCCGGCGGCGTGACCGTTTCGTACTTCGAGTGGGTGCAGGACTTCTCCAGCTTCTTCTGGAGCGAAGAGGAGATCAACCAACGCCTGGAGCGCATCATGCGCGACGCCTACACGGCGATTGCCCAGATGGCGCGCGAGCACAAAGTGACGCTGCGCACGGCCGCCTTCATCGTGGCCTGCACGCGTATCCTGCAAACCCGCCAGGTGCGCGGCCTGTATCCGTGATCGCCGTCTGAACGCCATGGCCAGGCGCAGCCCGCAAGGATCTGCGCCAGCATGACAACCCCGCCCACCGGACCCATGGCCCGGTGGGCGGGTTTTTTTGTGGCCGCTGCAACGGCGCGGGGAGGATTCAGCGTGGCGGTTGTTCGCCTGGCCGCAGGGTCAGCACGCGCACCCCGTCCCGGGTGACGGCCACGGTGTGCTCGAACTGGGCCGAGAGCCGGCCGTCGCGGGTCACGACGGTCCAGCCGTCGGCTTCGGTGTCGACGGCGTGTGTGCCTTGGTTGAGCATGGGTTCGATGGTGAAGACCATGCCTTCGCGCAGGGTCAGGCCGGTATGAGGACGGCCCCAATGGAGAATCTGCGGTTCCTCGTGCATCTCGCGGCCGATGCCGTGGCCGCAGTACTCCCTGACGATGCTATAGCCGTGGCGGCGGGCGTGCTGCTCGATGGCATGGCCGATATCGCCCAGCCGGGCACCCGGCCGCACGGCCCGGATGCCGTGCCACATGGCTTCATAGGTGGTCTGGACCAGATGTCGGGCCGGCGCGGCGACCTGGCCTACCAGATAGGTCGTGCTGGAATCCGCGATGTAGCCGTTTTTCTCGAGCGTGATGTCGAAGTTGACGATGTCGCCGCTGGCCAGGATGTCGCTGTCCGAAGGCATGCCGTGGCAGACAACCTGGTTGGGCGAGGCATTCAGCGTGTAGGCGTAGCCATATTGTCCCTTGCTGGCCGGCCGTGCCTGGCAGGTGTTGATGATGAGGTCTTCGGCCAGGTCATTGACCTGCATGGTGGACATGCCGTCCAGTGCGAGCTGGTCGAGCTGGTGAAATACCTGCGCCAGCAGGCGGCCGGATTCGGCCAGCAGGGCGATTTCTTCCGGACGTTTGATCATGATGCGGACAGACCTGCCGGGGCAGGTGCGCTGACACCGGCTGCGCGCAGTTCCCGGGTGACGATGTCATTGAAACTGAGGGTCGGCTGCATTTCGCACAGCATGCCGATGCGGATCCAGAAGGCCGCCTGGGCGTTGATCGAGCGGCAGGACACGCTGCTGGCCTTGCGCAACTGGTCGTGCAGATCGTCGTCGATGTTTACGATGCCCATGAGCCGTCCGGGTGGGGGAATATATGATTCATATATTAATCATATATTCCCTGCGGAGGCTGGGCAAGCGCTCGGGGCTCAGGCCCCAGGTAGCGTGGCCTGCATGGCGGGGCGCTGGTTGAAAACGGCGAACCAGGCTGCCGCTTGCGGATGGGCGCTGCGCCAGTCGTAGTCCGGGAAGCGGAAGTCGAGATAGCCCAGGGCGCAGCCGAGCGTGATCGTGCCGATGTCCACCCGCTCGCCCAGCGTGCCGCTGCGGGCTTCGAGGGCTTGCAGGCAGCTGGCGATCTTCTCCATCTGGCCCTGCGTCCAGTCGGCCCAGCGCAGTGCTTCGGGACGCATCATCGCCTCGTAGCGGACCAGCAGCGCCGCATCGAGCAAGCCGTCGCCCAGGGACTGCTCGGTCAGCACCTGCCAGCGGTGCTTGCTGCCCCGTGCGAACAGCGAGCCCTGCGCCAGGGTATCCAGGTACTCGCAGATGACGCGGCTGTCGTACAGGATCTGGTCGTCGTCGGTGATGAGGGTGGGCACCTTGCCCAACGGATTGCTGGCCACCACCGAGGCGTCGCGCTTGACGGGGTTGGCGGCGCTGGGCAGTTTTTCGATTCGCCCGACCAGGCCCAGCTCATGCGCCGTGACCATGCATTTGCGCACATAGGGGGAGGCCGGGGAAAAATAGATCTTCATGCAGGAGCTCCAGGTGTCCAGGCCAGGCGGCATGCCGCCGGCCGGGCGGAAGTGAGGGAGGGCTTCGGACCGGGGGCCGTCGCCGGATAAACGCCGTCTCAGACGGGCTGTCTATCATTGCCGTCTCTGGCGCGGGCTGCAAGCGCCCCGGGAAGCCGAGGCGCCCGTAACCCGGCCGGGCGCTGCTGCAGGATGCTTCAGGTCAGCGGGCCGAGGTACTCGGGGCGGATCACGCCCTGCAGCTGCGCCCAGGGCAGCAGCAGTTCGGGTTCGCCATGGGAGTAGGGCGCGATGGAGTAGGCGTCGTACTTGACGACCAGCCCGTCCCGCGTGACCGCCACATTGTCGGTTTCCTGGAAGGGCCACATGCGGTTGTAGGTAGCGGGGTCGCGGCGGGCATCTTCGTTGTCGGCCAGCCAGCGTTGATGGGCCGCGCGCAGCGCCTTGACGTACTCGTCGTGACGCCCGGGGATCAGCAGGTCGTTGATCGTCAGCAACTGGCCCTTGGGCTGGCTCCAGTTGAGGTAGACGGTGGCAGGAATGCCGTGCGCGGCGCCGGTGAAATACTGGCCGGTATGGAGCTCCACGGCGATCACCCCCTGAGCCACGTCCTTGACCGATGCCTTGAAGTGGGTCGTATCACGGCCTTGGGCATTGCGCCAGAAGTACTGCGTGAACTCCGACAGGGTTTCGTACTGGCCACGCAGGTTCTGATCCACGCCGGTCAGGCTGGCCAGCGTGTGATCGACCGCCTGCGTCAGACGGGGGATATCCGGGAAGGCCACGCTGTTGATCTCAATCGTGGGGCAGGCTCCCTGGCAGCCGGGCTTGACGCCCTGCCACTGGATGGTCTGGGTGCGGACATCCTTGATTTGGGCGGCCTGGCCGGCGCTGGGCGCCTGGGCGCCCTCGGCCAGGGTGATGTTGGATGGCGGCGTGCTGGAGCAGGCCGCCAGCAAGGCAAGGCCGGCCAGCAGCGTGGCGCGCAGGGA
>JAEWJD010000043.1 GCA_023386765.1 Pseudomonadota bacterium
ACATGGTCCATTCCTCGGTTCACGAAACCCCCTACTTTGTATGACATGAATCTGGGCACGGCGCCGCTCTTCATGGCCAGGCCGAACGCCGCCCTGGCCAAGGCGCGCGGCCTGGCCATCAGGAGGAGGAAGAGGGGGAAAGATCAGCCGTGAAGGCGCGTATGCAGCGCCGGATATGACCGTCTAATCGCGGCGGACAACGTCAGCTGCCCACCAATTTGTACGAATTTATCGCTGCGAAAGTTTATCGCTACGCAGAAAAGACCCCTGCCATCCAATACGCAACAGGAAGCAGGAAATCTCCTGTTCGAAAGCGCTATTCTCGACAACCGTATCGGCATGACGGTCGGCACCTCCAGTCCCAAGGCGGCACCTGAATAGCAAAACCGCCGGCAAAGCCCCGCGGCCAAAAAAAAGCCTGGAGAATCGATCTCCAGGCTTTTCCTCAGGCATGGGTCATCCGCGGAGACCCCGAGGGCGCAATGGCTCAGCGGCGATCAGGCATAAGCCTCGATCGGCAGGCAGGCGCACACGAGGTTGCGGTCGCCATAGGCGTTGTCCACCCGCGCCACCGGCGGCCAATACTTGGTCTCGCGCAGCGCGGCCACCGGATAGGCCGCCTGCTGGCGCGGATAGGCGTGGGTCCACTCGTCGGCCAGCAGCATCTGGGCCGTGTGCGGGGCGTTCTTGAGCACGTTGTCTTCGCGGTCACGCTCGCCACGCTCGATCTGGGCGATCTCGGCGCGGATGGCGATCATGGCGTCGATGAAACGCTCCAGTTCGGCCAGCCCTTCGGACTCGGTGGGCTCGACCATCAGCGTGCCGGCCACCGGGAAGCTCATGGTCGGGGCATGGAAGCCGTAGTCCATCAGACGCTTGGCGATGTCTTCGGCGCTGATGCCGGTGCTGTCCTTGAGCGGACGCACATCCAGAATGCACTCGTGCGCGACCCGGCCATTGCGTCCGGCATACAGCACCGGATAGTGATCACGCAGGCGGGTGGCCACGTAGTTGGCGCTGAGAATCGCCACCTCGGTGGCGCGGCGCAGCCCTTCGGCGCCCATCAGGGTGATGTAAACGAAGGGAATGGCGAGGATGCCGGCCGACCCATAGGGCGCCGCCGACACCGGGCCGACCTTGGCCTGCGCATCCAGCCAGCCCTGCTCGCCCACCACGCCGGGCAGGTAGGGGGCCAGGTGCGAGCGCACCGCCACCGGGCCCACGCCCGGGCCGCCGCCGCCGTGCGGGATGCAAAAGGTCTTGTGCAGGTTCAGGTGCGAGACATCCGAGCCGAACTTGCCGGGCTTGGCCACGCCGACCATGGCGTTCATGTTGGCGCCATCCAGGTAGACCTGGCCGCCGGCCGCATGCACGCGCTCGCAGATCTCCGTGACGGCTTCCTCGAACACACCGTGCGTGGACGGGTAGGTGATCATCAGGGCGGCGAGACGATCGCCGACCTGCTCGATCTTGGCGATCAGGTCGGGCAGGTCCACGTTGCCCTGGTCGTCGGAAGCCACCACCACCACGTCCATGCCGGCCAGCTGGGCCGAGGCCGGATTGGTGCCGTGCGCCGAGGACGGGATCAGGCAGACGTTGCGCTGGTGTTCGCCGCGCGCCTGGTGGTAACCCCGGATGGCCAGCAGGCCGGCATACTCGCCTTGCGCGCCGGAGTTCGGTTGCAGGCTGATGTCGTCATAGCCGGTGATTTCGCACAGCGCCGCCGACAGGCGCTCGATCAGTTCGCGGTAGCCGCTCGTCTGCGCAGCCGGCGCGAACGGGTGGATCAGCGCGAACTCGGGCCAGGTGATGGGGATCATCTCGGCCGTGGCGTTCAGCTTCATGGTGCACGACCCCAGCGGGATCATGCTGCGGTCCAGCGCCAGATCCTTGTCGGCCAGCTTGCGCAGATAGCGCAGCATGTCGGTCTCGGATTGCACGCTGGAGAAAATCGGGTGCGACAGGATGGGCGTAGTGCGCACCGTACCCGGCGGCAGGGCGGCGCCCGGTTCGGCTCCCAGGGCGGCCACATCCAGCGTGACGGCGGGCTTGCCCAGGGCGGCGGCAAACACATTGATGAGCGCCACCAGGTCGTCGGCCGTGACGGTCTCGTCCAACGAGACGCCCAGTTGCGTGGCATCGATGCGGCGCAGGTTGATCTGCGCGCGCTCGGCGGCCGCGGCGATGGCGCCGGCGGCGGCCCCGCCGTCGATCAGCAGCGTATCGAAGTAGCTGCTGTTCTTGACCGTCACGCCAAGCGCCAGCAGTTGTTCACGCAGCACGCCGGCGAAGGTGTGCACGCGCGTGGCGATGCGGCGGATCCCTTGCGGGCCGTGCCAGACGGCATACAGGCCGGCCATCACGGCCAGCAGCACCTGCGCAGTGCAGATGTTGGAGGTGGCCTTTTCGCGGCGGATATGCTGCTCGCGGGTCTGCAGCGCCAGGCGCAGCGCCGGATTGCCCTGGGCATCCTTGGACACGCCGACCAGGCGACCCGCCATATTGCGTTTGTAGCCGTCGCGGCAGGCCATGAAACCGGCATGCGGGCCGCCGAAGCCGAAGGGCACGCCAAAGCGTTGTGCCGAACCCACCGCGATGTCGGCGCCCCACTCGCCCGGCGGCGTAAGCAGCGCCAGCGCCAGCAGGTCGGTCGCGCAGGCCACCACGGCGCCCTGTGCGTGAGCCGCCTCGGCCAGTTCGCGGTAGTTCACCACGCTGCCCAGGCTGTGCGGGTATTGGACCAGCACGCCGAAGCACTCGGGCAGGCCCTGAGCCTCATCGCCCACCACCACGTCGATGTCCAGGCCTTCGGCGCGCGTACGCACGACCTCGATGGTCTGGGGATGGCAGTGCTGGGACACGAAAAACACCGGGCTCTTGGACTTGGCCCCACGACGCGCCAGCGTCATGGCTTCGGCTGCCGCCGTGCCCTCATCCAGCAGCGAGGCGTTGGAGATATCCAGCCCCGTCAGGTCGGCCACCATGGTCTGGAAGTTCAGCAGCGCCTCCAGGCGGCCCTGGGAAATCTCGGGCTGATAAGGCGTATAGGCCGTATACCAGGCCGGGTTCTCGAGCACATTGCGCAGCACCACATTGGGGGTGTGCGTGCCGTAGTAACCCTGGCCGATATAGTTGCGGAACACCTGGTTGCGCGCCGCCACCTGCTTGAGCTCGGCCAGCACGTCGGGTTCGCTGCGCGCGCCCGGCAGGGCCAGCGCGTCGCGGGTCAGGATGCTGGGCGGGACGACTTCCTCAATGAGGGCGTCCAGGCTGGACGAACCGATGGTCGCCAGCATCTTGGCCTGCTCGGCCGGCGAAGGCCCGATATGGCGGGGAATGAAATCGGAATGGGTCTCTAGGGCGCGCGACATGGTGTTCTCGTAGTTCGGGGATGGGCGCGGGCCCGCAGGCCCGCGCAGCCGGATCAGCCGTTGGCCACGGCCTCGTAGCCGGCGGCATCCAGCAGCGCGTCGGCGTCGGCGGCATTGACCGGCTTGATCTTGAAGATCCAGGCGGTGAAGGCCGATTCGTTGATCAGGTTGGGATTGGCCTGCAGGTCTTCGTTGAAGGCCACGATCTCGCCATCCACGGGCGCGTAGATATCCGAGGCGGCCTTGACCGACTCGACCACGCCGGCGGTTTCGCCGGCCTTGAGCGTGGCGCCGACATTGACGTCGCCCACGAACACCAGGTCACCCAGCTGGTCCTGGGCGTTATCGGTGATGCCGACGACGAACACGCCGTCTTCGGCCTTGACCCACTCATGGGAGGAAGTGTATTTGCGATCGGTAGGCAGACTCATGCGAGCTCCTGATAGATAGTCGGGAAAGAAAAATGAAGGGTGATGCGCGCCTTGCGCGCCACGCGCGCAAGGCTTGAGTGTACGGGGGTCAGACGGCTTTGCCGTTGCGCACGAAGGGCGGTTTGCAGACCGTGGCCGGCACCCACTTGCCGCGGATCTCGACCTCGACGGCCGTGCCCGGCTCAGTGCCCAGCGGCAAGCGCGCCAGACCGATCGAGACCCCCAGCGTGGGCGACATGGTGCCGCTGGTGAGCTCACCCAGACCGAGCGGCGTGCGCACCGGCATATGGGCACGCATCACGCCACGCTCGGACAGTTTCAGGCCCAGGAAAGCACAAGGGGTGGCGAACTGCTCCAACGCCTCGCGGCCGATGAAATGGCGCTCGGCATCCTTGAGCGACACGGTCCAGCTCAGGCCAGCCTGGTTGGGCTGGGTCAGCTCGTCCATGTCCTGGCCGTAGAGATTCATGCCGGCCTCCAGGCGCAGCGTATCGCGCGCGCCCAGACCGCAGGGGCGCACGCCCTGTTCGGCCAACGCATGCCACAGCAGCACGACGTCGTTGGCGGGCAGCACCACCTCGAAACCGTCTTCGCCGGTATAGCCGGTGCGCGCCACCAGGGTGTCGGCATCCAGGCTGGCTGCCGAGAACGGCGCGAGCGGCTCCGTCGCGGCCTGCCAGGCGGGGCGGGCCGCCCACAGCTTGGCGCGGGCGTTGGGACCTTGCACGGCCACCATGGCCAGATCGCGCCGCGGCGTGATCTCGACCTCGAAGCCGCCGGCCACGGCCACGCGCTGCATCCAGGCGATGTCCTTGTCGGCGGTGCCGGCATTGACGACCACGCGCCAGTGCTCGGCGGTGAAGAAATAGATGATCAGATCGTCGATCACCCCGCCCTCGGGGTTGAGCATGCAGCTGTAGAGCGCCTTGCCCGGGGTGCTCAGGCGAGCCACGTCATTGGCTACCAGGCGACGCAGGAAGGCCGTGGCCTGGGCGCCGGTGACATCCACATTCAGCATGTGCGAGACGTCGAACATGCCGGCGTCCTGGCGCACGGCGTGGTGCTCCTCGAGCTGCGACCCATAGGCCAGCGGCATGTCCCAGCCACCGAAGTCCACCATGCGGGCGCCGGCGGCCACATGGGTATCGGCCAGGGGGGTACGTTTCAACGGGACGGACATGACGGGGCGCTCCAGTGGCATAGAAAATGATGCCGGCCCCAAAAGTCGCGGAAAGCGCCCGGTTGCCGGTCGATTCCGCCCCTCTGTCCTTTTGCCTGAGAGTTGCCCCGCGATGTGGCAGCGGGTTTGCACCTTCGGCGCCTGGGCTGCCCGCTAGGCGGGGCCAGGTCTCTCCAGAGTGCTGTTACAGCCGCCCCTCGGGGCGGCCGTGCGATGCGCGGTATGGGTTACCTGAGCGATTCCGGGCGAATTGCGCCTTCGGCGGCGGGGCAAGCCCCGCTCTCTCCCGCGACATGCGTGACAGCGAGCGAAGCATACA
>JAEWJD010000046.1 GCA_023386765.1 Pseudomonadota bacterium
GGCCGCCGCGGTGCAACGTCTGCAGCGCCTGGCCGATGCCGTCGAACAGCCCGATGCCGCCGGCGGCCTGCGCCTGGCGCATGTAGGCCAGCAGAGCGGGCGCTTTCCACAAGGAAATGTCGAGCTGCTTGAGGATATGCAGCACGTCATGGCCGCGCAATTGCTCGACTTCGTCGGCGTCGGGGGCGCGAAAACCGAACTTGCCGGCGGCCTCGGTCAGCACCGAGCGCAGCCAGGGCAGCGAGTCGGCCAGCGTGCCGTCGAAATCGAAGGCGGCCAGGGCGTAGCGGGGGGCGGGCGTCGGACTCACAGCTCGGCCTGGTCGATCCACTTGGACACCGTGGGCGGCTGGTAGCTTGCAAAGCGGTCCAGCAGCGCGGCCGGGTCGTTCTCGACCGCCAGCATGGCACGGTGTTGCGGGCGCATGAACGCCTCAGCCACCGTGTGGTCCAGGAAGGTCGCCAGCGCGTCGTAGTAGCCGGCGATGTTCAGCAGGCCGCAGGGCTTGCGGTGCATCTCCAGCTGGGCCCAGGTCCACGTCTCGAAGATTTCCTCGAGCGTGCCGACGCTGCCGGGCAGGGCCACGAAACCGTCCGCCAGCTCGGCCATCATGGCCTTGCGTTCGTGCATGGTCTGCACCACGTGCAGTTCGGTCAGGCCCTTGTGGGCCAGCTCTTTGTTGATGAGGTGCTCGGGGATGATGCCGATGGCGCGGCCACCGGCTTGCAGCACCGCATCGGCGACCGCGCCCATCAAGCCGACGGCGGCGCCGCCGTAGACCAGGGCGATATCGCGCTTGACCAGTTCACGGCCGAAGGCACGGGCCTGTTCGAGATATTCGGGTTGGCGGCCGCTGTTCGAGCCGCAATAGACACAGATTTTTTCCAGGGGCATGGCTGCAAAGGCGCGGCGCCGGCGGATGGCCGGCGCGAGGGTTTAGACCACCCTAGTTTACGCAATTGCTGCCCATGCCCCGGGCAGGGCCTCAGAGACGATCGGCCCAGAGGTCGTATTCGTCGGCGTCGGTCACGCGGGCGCGCACCAGGTCGCCCGGCTTGAGCGCCTGCTCGCTGGACACATACACACAGCCGTCGATCTCGGGGGCATCGGCGCTGGAGCGGCCCACGGCGCCGTCCTCGTCGACCTCATCGATCAAGACCTCGATCTCGCGGCCCACGCGTGCCTGCAGGCGCTGCGCGGAGATCGCCTGCTGGTGCTCCATGAAGCGCTCCCAGCGTTCCTGCTTGACCTCGTCGGGCACGGGGTCGGCCAGGGTGTTGGCCGGCGCGCCTTCGACCGGCGAATACTGGAAGCAGCCCACGCGATCGAGCTGCGCCTCGCTCATCCAGTCCAGCAGATACTGGAAATCCTCTTCGGTTTCGCCGGGGAAACCGACGATGAAGGTCGAGCGGATGGTCAGGTCCGGACAGGTCTCGCGCCACTTGCGGATGCGCGCCAGCGTCTTGTCTTCGAAGGCCGGGCGCTTCATGGCCTTGAGAATGCGCGGGCTGGCGTGCTGGAAGGGGATGTCCAGATAGGGCAGCACCTTGCCTTCGGCCATCAGCGGGATGATCTCGTCGACGTGCGGGTAGGGATAGACATAGTGCAGGCGGGTCCACACGCCCAGGCTGGAGAGCGCGTCGCACAGCTCCGTCATGCGGGTCTTGACCGGCCGGCCATTCCAGAAGCCGCTACGGTACTTCACGTCCACGCCATAGGCGCTGGTGTCCTGCGAGATCACCAGCAGTTCCTTCACGCCGGCACGCACCAGGCGCTCGGCCTCGTTCAGCACATCGCCCACCGGCCGGCTGACCAGGTCGCCGCGCATCGAGGGGATGATGCAGAAGCTGCAGCGGTGATTGCAGCCCTCGGAAATCTTCAGGTAGGCATAGTGGCGCGGCGTCAGCTTCACGCCTTGCGGCGGCACCAGGTCCACATAGGGATTGTGATCCTGACGCGGCGGCGCCACCCCGTGCACGGCGCGCACCACTTCCTCGTACTGCTGCGGTCCGGTCACGGCCAGCACGCTGGGATGCACCTGGCGGATGACCGATTCCTCGACCCCCATACAGCCGGTGACGATGACCTTGCCATTCTCGGCCAGGGCCTCGCCGATCGCTTCCAGCGATTCGGCCTTGGCGCTGTCGATGAAGCCACAGGTATTGACGACCACCACATCGGCGTCGTGATACTCGGGCGTGACTTGATAACCCTCGGTGCGGAGCTGGGTCAGGATGCGCTCGGAGTCGACCAAGGCCTTGGGACAGCCGAGTGAGACGAACCCCACGCGCGGAGTGTGGTCTTTAGCGTTCATGGATTTGCTTTTCAGGAGATCGCCCATGCAGGGCAGGGGCGGGGCGACGCAGCGCCCGGAGAAACGAAGCTATTGGTGATTTTACCGTGCGGGCGGGACGGCTCACAGCATGGCGTGCGGCCGGGCGGCAAAACCGTGGCGCGGGCGCCATCGGAGGAGGCCCGGCCGGCCTCAGCGGCAGAGGTCGAATTCCAGGCGTACGAACTTGGTGGGAAATTCCAGGCGGGCGAAGTAGATCAGGCAATGTTCGTCGCAGGCGTAGCGGCGCACCTCAGCCACGCTATCGCCGACGGTCAGGTCCAGCGCGCGCGCGGACTCGACGCCGGCATCGGCGATGGTGATCTTCTGGCGGGCTTCGCGGATGTCCAGGCCGGGGATGCGCGCGATCACCGAGGCGGCCGCCGCTTTCAGGAAGGCGGCCTTGTGCTGCTTGAACAGCGCTTCGTCGAGGTAGACCTCGCTGAAACAGTAAGGCACGCCGTCCTTGACGTGCAGGCGCCGCAGGTGGCGGTAGGCCTTGGCGAAGCGCCCGTTGAAGGCCATGCCCAGTTCGGGCAGCTCGGCGATGGCGTGCTTGCCGTCATAGAGGCTTTCCGTGCCGAGCAGGTCGCTCAGTGCGACGGTCTCGGCCCAGTTGGAGGGGATCTGCAGCTCCGCCACGCTGGGGATGTTGTTGCGCACGAAGGTGCCGATGCCGCGCCCGCGCCGGATGTAACCTTCTTCTTCGAGGATGCCGATGGCATTGCGCAGCGTCATGCGCGCCACGCGATACTGCTCCATCAGGGCTTCGAGCGAGGGGATCTGCTGGCCGGGTTGCCACACGCCCTGGGCAATGTTGCGCCGGAACTCGGCTGCCAGCTGCAGGTAAAGCGGAAGCTTGCTGCGCGACAGGACTTCGGAGGCGTGGGCTTGCGGCAAGGA
>JAEWJD010000116.1 GCA_023386765.1 Pseudomonadota bacterium
GGCGCGGCCGGTGGGATCAGCCCAGGTGGCCGCCAGCCACGAACATCACCTGGCCGGTGATGTACGAAGCTTCGGGCGCGGCCAGGAAACAGATGGCCGCGGCGACTTCATCGGTGCTGCCCATGCGGTGCATGGGCGTGGTGTCCAGGCAGTCGGTGTACATCTCGCGGTTCCAGGCCTGATCCTGCTCGGACGGCGCTTCGGTATTACGCGGGATGGCGCGTACGCCGTTGTCCAGCGCACCCGGCGAGACGCAGTTGACCCGCACGCCACTGTCGGCCAGCTCCAGCGCCATGCACACGGTGGCCGCATGCACGCCGCCCTTGGATGCCGAGTACGGCACCCGGTAGATGCCGCGGGTGGCGTTGGAGCCCACATTGACAATGGCTCCGCTGCCCTGGCGACGCATGACCGGCACCACTTCGCGGCAGGACCACAGGGTCGGCCACAGCGAACGGCGCACTTCGCGCTCCATCTGCTCGGGGGTGTACTCCCAGAACGGCCGGGTCCAGATGGTGCCGCCCACGTTGTGGACCGACACGTCGATGCGGCCATGCTGGTCGAGGGTGTACTCGACCATGCGCTGCGCACCGGCATGGGTTTCCAGATCGGCGTCGATGAAGGAGGCCCGGCCGCCCTGGGCCAGGATTTCCTGGACCACGGCCTGGCCTTGCTCCACCGCACGGTCGACCAGCACCAGCGTGGCGCCTTCGCGGGCCAGGCGCAGGGCGGTTGCGCGTCCCACGCCTTGCGCCGCGCCGGTCACCAAAGCGATCTGCTTGTCGAATCGGTTCATGCTTGCTCTTCCTTCTTTCAGGCGCTGCGCGACGTCGCGGAGCGGGTATTGACGGCCAGCACGGCCAGCAGCGCGCCGATCAGCGGCACTGCCAGCACCATGAAGAAGCCCGAGGGACCGAACCAGGCCAGGAAGCTGCCGCCGATGGCCGACCCGATGATAGCGCCGGCGCGGCCGATGCCGATCGACCAGCCCGTGGCGGTGGCCCGCAGCGCCGTCGGGTAGGCGTCGATGATGAGATAGTTCAAGGCCAGTTGCTGCCCGCCGATACCCAGGCCGGCCGCACCCACCAGGATGAAGACCAGGGTCCAGTCGGTGCCCGCATAACCCAGGCCCAGCGCGACCACGATGCCCAGCGCGAACATGGCGATCAGCAGCGTGCGGGTGGGCACGCGCGGCATCAGGTACGACAGCGGGAATGCGCAGAGGATGAACACCAGGTTGACCGTGAAGGTGCCCATGGGCGCCTGTTCGGCCGGCAGGCCGGCGGCCTTGAGCACGGTGGGCAGCCACGACAGCAGCATGAACCAGGCGACCCAGTTCAGCAGGTAGACGGCCCAGATGGCCAGCGTCTGGCGAGCGTAGCCGCCGGAGAACAGCGCCTTGACGCTGCCGCGCACCTTGGCTTCTTCGGGCACCGTGAAGACAGTGCCGGCCGGTTGGGCCTGGCCGGTGATCTTGGCCAGGATGCGGGCCACGTACTGCTGGCCGCCGGCATCGCCGCGCACCGCCTTGAACTGCAGCGACTCCGGCAGGATGAAGGCCAGCACCACCAGCAGGGCCAGGGGCGCGATGCCGCCGACCACGAAGATGCCTTCCCAGCCGATCACGGGCAGCATGCGAGCGGCCAGCAGGCCACCGAGCATGGCGCCGGCCGGCAGGCCCAGCAGCACGCCAGTGATGACCGTGCCGCGCAGGCGCGAGGGCGAGTATTCCGCTGCCAGCGCCAGCACGATGGGCGTGCAGCCGCCCATGCCCAGGCCGGCGATGAAGCGCAGCACCAGGATCTGCCAGGTTTCGGTGGCACCGGCGGTCACCAGGGTGGCGACGCCGAAGATGGCCACGCCGATCATCGCCGTGGGGCGGCGGCCGAGGCGGTCGCCAACCAGACCGAGCAACATGGCGCCGACGGTCATGCCGACGATGCCGGCGGTGAGAATGGGGGCCAGCTCATTGGCCTGCAGCTGGAATGCGGCAAGAATGGCCGGGCCGGTAAAGGCCATGGCCTGGGTGTCAAAACCGTCGAACAGGGCGATCAGAAAGCACAGGATGAGTACACGCCATTGAAAGGCGCCCATGCGTTCTTTGTCGATCAGGGTCGGAATAGAGAGTGATGCTGCCATGAGTGTCTCCTCGCGCGGATGCGGAGTCGGATCTTTATAAGGGGGCCGCCGCGCCATGGGGTGCGGCGATTGGTGCAATTCGCAATCAGGGGGGCTGGCCTGCCGGGCGTTGCGGCACGGCAGGCAGGGGAACGGGGTTGCGGGGGATCAGGCCTTGGCCGAGGCGCGCAGGCGGTTGACCAACTGGTTGTCCTGGCCCTGGACCAGGCCGGTCAGCACGACGTCGAACACGATTTCCTTGTACGCATCTTCCTTCAGGCCCAGTTCGGCGCCACCGGTCTTGTCGGTGACGGGCGGGATCAGGTCTTCACGCGTGGCGTAGGCGAAGTCGTCCCAGATCAGCGGGTCGCCCTCGATGTTGAACTGGGTGGTCAGCTTGCGGTGCTGGTCGGCGCTCACGAAGAAGTGCACGTGGGCCGGGCGGTTGCCGTGGCGGCCGAGACCGTTGAGCAGCTGCTGCGTGGCGCCATGCGGCGGACAGCCGTAGCCGACCGGCATGAGGGTGCGGAATTCATACTGGCCCTGGGCATCGGTCTTGACCGCGCCGCGCAGGTTGAAGTCGGTCTGTGCGCCGGTGGGGTCGAAGTGCGAGTAGAAGCCCTTGGAGTTGGCATGCCAGCATTCGACGATGGCATTGGCGAGCGGCTTGCCGTCCAGACCCGTCACCGTGCCGCGGATGACCAGCGGGCCCGCGTCTTCGTCGGGGTCCAGATCCATCTTGCACAGGCCGTCCTTGACCGGGGCGCCTGCCACGTAGAGCGGGCCTTCGATGGTGCGCGGGGTGCCGCCTTCGATACCGGCTTGCTTGTCCTCGGCGTCCATGCGGATGTCGAGCAGTTTCTCCAGGCCCAGACCGGCAGCCAGCAGCGCGGCTTCGCCGTCGCGGCCCAGCTGGTTCAGGTAGTTCACGCCGGCCCAGATCTCGTCGGGCGTGATATCCAGATCGTCGATGGCCTTGAAAAGGTCGCCCAGCAGGCGGTTGATGATCTGCTTGAAGCGCGGATTGCCGTCAGCGCCTTCGAGGTTGGTGGCTGCCTTGAGCAGGTCCTGGACTTCCTGGGTGTCGAAAACCTTGATGGTCATGGTCGTTGTCTCCGGGGGAAATGGGATACGGGCACTTGTCTTCAGTGCGAGGTGTGGGTGACCTTGGTCAGGCCCGCCCGGGTGAAGCGTTTGATCTTGTCTTCATCCAGTTCGATGCCCAGGCCGGGGCCAGTGGGGACGGTCAATTCGAAATCGCTGTAATCCAGGGGCTTGGTCAGGATCTCTTCGGTGATCAGCAGCGGACCGAACAGTTCGGTGCCCCACTGCAGGTTGGCGAAGCTGGCGAACAGGTGAGCCGAAGCCAGGGTGCTGACCGCGCCTTCGAGCATGGTGCCGCCGTACAGCTCGATGCCGGCGGCATCGGCAATGGCCGCCACGCGCTGTGCGGCGAACAGGCCGCCGCTTTGTTCGATCTTGATCGCGAACACGTCGGCGCCATGGCGGCGGGCGATCTCGAAGGCGGTGTCGGGGCCTTGAAGCACCTCGTCGGCCATCAGCGCCACGGGGAAGCGCCCCATCAGGCGTGCCAGGGCGGCTGCGCTGGCGACCGGCTGCTCGACGAGTTCGCAGCCGGCATCGGCCAGCGCCGGGATAGCCCAGGCAGCCTGGGTTTCGCTCCAGGCCATGTTGACGTCCACGCGCACGGCGGCGCGCTCGCCCAACGCCTGCTTGATGGCGGCCACATGCCGGATGTCGCTGTGCGGGTCGCGCGCGCCGATCTTCAGTTTGAAGATGCGGTGGCGGCGCGTGTCGAGCATTTTCTCGGCTTCGGCGATGTCGCGCGCCGTGTCGCCCGAGGCCAGCGTCCAGGCGACCGGCAGACGGTCGCGGCGGCGTCCGCCCAGCAACTCGCTGACGGGTACGCCCAGGCGCTTGCCCTGGGCGTCCAGCAGGGCCGTTTCCAGTGCGCTCTTGGCGAAGTGGTTCACCTTGACCAGCTTGCCCAGGTGCGTCATCAGTGCCTGGATGCGGGTGGCGTCCTGGCCGATCATGGCCGGGCCGAGGTAGGCGTCGATCGCCAGTTTCATGGCTTCCGGGCTTTCCGGACCGTACGCCATGCCGGCGATGGTGGTGCCCTCGCCGATGCCCGTGACGCCGTCGCTACAGGTCACCTTGACCAGCATCAGGGTCTGGCCGTACATGGTGGCCACCGACAGCTTGTGAGGCCGAATGGTGGGCAGGTCGATCAAAGAGGTTTCGATGCGTTCGATGGTCACTACAGACATGGAGCAAGCCGCGAAGTTGAAGGTTACAGGGGCGATTTATAGGATTTCGCCCCGGTTGGCGTCCAATACTTTTGCGGCGCCTTTCATACCTTTAAGGTATCACTATATATCGGGTATACCCGTAGATGCCTAGGGAGATACGATACTTTCCAGGCACTTCGGGGCAGCGTGTCTTGCGTCAGGAGGCGTGTCCGAAGCCCGGGCGGGCAGGGGAGGCGGGGTCAGGGAAAGCGTGTCTTCCTGTAACAGCAGGCCGGTCTTGTTGGTGGGCGGTCATGTCGGGCAGCGCGCCACCGGCCCAGGCAAACAGGCGGCCGGGCGTGCCGGGCGCGGGCCGGGCAGCGTGAGAATTTGAAACGCTTTGGCGTGCCGCCACGGCGGGCCGTCATTGGCGGCACGTAGAATCAGCGTTGTTACGGTCCTCGAAAAATGGTGAATACGATGCAAGGAAAGGCTCTGTTGGCCGCGACGCTGGTGGCGTTGTTGCAGGCCTGCGCCCCGGTTTCCTCCCCCCACGAAGGATCTTCCATGACTCCAACCGCCACGGCGCCCGATTCGGCGCTCTCCCTGACTGCCTACGAGTGGTATCTGACCTCGGCCACCGACAAGGCGGGCCAGCCGCTGGCGGCTTTGCAGACCGGCCTGCAGCAGCCTTTGAAGCTGCTGTTCAATCAGGACGGCATGAGCATCCAGGGCGGTTGCAATACCCAGTTCGGCGGGTATCGCCATCAGGGGGGGCTGTTGCAGGTGGCCAATCTGGCTTCCACCATGAAGGCCTGCGAGCCGGCCTTGATGAAGCTCGATGCCGAGATGGGTCGCCTGATGAAGGGCGACATGCAGGCCCGGTTGGAGGGGCAGGGCAGTGATCCGCGTCTGGTGCTGGTGGCGCAGGATGGCAGTGTCCTGACGTTTACCGGTGAACCCACGCCTGAAACGCGCTATGGCAGCCCGGCCGAACGCATCTTCCTGGAGGTGGCGCCCGAGCGTGTCGCCTGCAACGATCCGCTGATCCGCAACCGCCAGTGCCTGCAGGTGCGCGAGCGCAAATACAGCGAAGCCGGCGTGTTGCTGCCGGCGCAGGGACCGTGGGAGCCCCTGTATGCTTCCATCCAGGGATATACGCACCAGGATGGCGCGCGCGCCGTGTTGCGCGTGAATCGCTACGACTGGAAGAACCCGCCGGCGGATGCTTCGTCCAAGGTCTACGTTCTGGACATGGTCGTCGAGCAGCACGCTCCCGGGCGCTGACGCGGGGTGGGCAGCCTCTGGCTGCCCGGTTTGCCGTGTCAGGCCCCGACCACGGTGGAACCCCGGTTCCCCGTGGTTTTTTTGCGCCCGCATTCGCGGCAGCCTGCGCCCGGCCCTGGCGTGTGCGGCTTACTGCCGGCCGTGCAGCTTGTCCAGTTCGCGGCGCAGCAGATTGGCGGTCTCGGCCTGGCGCTTGATGGGCATGCGATCCGTGATGGCGCTTACGCTCATGGCCAGCATGGCCTGGCCGTCGGGCCGTGTGAGCGCACAGCCGACGCCCAACGCGCCGCGCACCGCATAGTTGGGCATTACGGCATAGCCGCGTTGCTGGGTGTTGAGCCGCAGACGATGGATCATCTCGGTGGAGATCCCGCCGTATTGCTCATAGGTGGCTGAATTGGCTTCCACGATGGCGTTGGCCTGGGCTTCGGGCAGCGCCGCCAGCAAGGCCATCCCGGAGGAACCGACACCCAGCGGATGACGCTTGCCGGGATAGCTGGCCAGGATCTGCATCGGATAGTCGCCGATCTCCCGATGAATGCAGACCGAATGCACCCCATCGATGCTCACCAGGAAGAAGGCGTCGCCGACTTCGCGTGCCAGCCGCCGCATGCCTTCGATGGCCTGTTGCAGCAGGCTTTCACTCAGCCCCGGGGGTGTCCAGGGGCGCGCAGGCGCGCGCGGGGTGGTCTCTCCGATGAAAAAACGCTTGCCGGCTTCGTTGCGGCGGACCCAGCCGCGGGTTTCGAGGGCCAGGAAAATGCGTTGGACGGCGATGCGATCGATGCCGGTGTGGGCGGCCACTTCGGTGGCGCCCATGCCCTGCGCTGCGGCGCTACGCAGGGTTTCCAGCACCGTGAGGCCCTTGAGCAGCGTGCTTGGGCCGCGAGTCTGGGTGGCTGGCATCATTATCCTCAATGGTTATATCGTTCACTATTTGAACACTAACTTACGGCGTGCTGTTCATTTTTTCTACTATCCGACTGCCAATAACAATTCGGAGGCAGACAACATGCAGCACGCTTTTCTCGGGCGCTTGCCCGTTTATGCACATCGGCTGGCGGTTGCGCTGGCCCTTTCGGCCGGACTCGGGGCCACCGCGCAGGCGGCCTATCCCGAGGCGCCGGTGTCCCTTGTGGTGGGCTTTGCCGCAGGCGGCCCGACCGATGCCATGGCGCGCGTCATCGCCACCGAGTTGTCGGAGCAGCTCAAGCAATCGGTGATCGTGGAAAACAAGCCGGGCGCGGGCAGCAATATCGCCGCCGCCCAGGTCGCGCGGGCCAAGCCCGACGGGCAGACCTTGCTGATGGTGGCCGTGACCAGCGCCATCAACCAGACGCTGTATGCCAAGCCCGGCTTCAACCTTAATCAGGATTTCGCGCCCGTCGGCCTGGTGGGCAAGATCCCCAGCCTGCTGGTGGTCAACCCGTCGCTACCGGTGCACAGCGTGGCCGAACTGGTCGACTACGCCAAGCAGCATCCCGGCACGCTGACCTTCGCCTCCTCGGGCAACGGCACCTCCATTCACATTGCCGGCGAGATGTTCCGCAGCGCGGCCGACATTGATGTCACGCACGTGCCTTTCAAGGGCAGTGCGCCGGCCGGCGTGGCCGTGATGGGGGGGCAGGTCTCCTACATGTTCGACAACGTGCCCACGGTCTGGCCGTTCGTGCAGTCCGGCCGCATGCGTGCGTTGGCCGTCACCACCCAGGACCGCCTGGCGAACGCGCCCGATCTTCCCACGATGGCCGAGTCGGGCTTTCCTGAATTCGATGTCGCATCCTGGTACGGGCTGATTGCGCCGGCCGGGACGCCGCCGGCGGTCATCAAGACGCTCGACCAAGCCTTGCAGGCCGTGATTGCACGACCGGATTTCCAGCAACGCATGCAGGGCATGGGCGTGCTGGTGCAGCCGGGTTCGGCGGCCGAGTTCGGCACTTTCATGAAGGCCGAAACCGAACGCTGGGCACCCATCGTGCGGGCCTCGGGCGCTCGCATCGACTGACGGAGAAGACATGACGATGGTAGTTGGAAAGTCCGCCCTGGACGGGGTGGTGGTTCTGGACGTCTCGCGGGTGCTGGCGGGCCCTTTTGCTGCCCAGATGCTGGGCGATCATGGCGCCGAAGTGATCAAGCTGGAGTCGTTCGACGGCGACGATACGCGTGGCTACGGCCCGCCCTTCGTGGCCGGCGATGCTCCGTATTACCTGGGCTTGAATCGCAATAAGCGGGATGTGGCGGTGGACCTCTCGGGCCCGTCTGGGCGCGAGCTGCTGTTTCGCATGCTGGAGCAGACCGACGTGCTGGTGGAGAATTTCAAGCTCAGCACCTGGCGCAAGTGGGGCATCGCGCATCCCGGCGAGCTGCTGGAGCGCTTCCCCCGCCTGATCCATTGCCGCGTCTCGGGTTTCGGCGAGACGGGCGAATTCGGCGGGCTGCCGGGCTATGACGCCGCGGTGCAGGCGCTCTCCGGGCTGATGTCGATCAACGGCGACCCGGCCCTGGACCCGGTGCGCATCGGCATTCCGCTGGTCGACACCAGCACCGGCATGAACGCCGTGATCGGGGTGCTGCTGGCGCTGTACGAGCGCGAGAAGTCCGGGCGGGGCCAGTCCGTGGAGATCACCCTGTTCGACACGGCGCTGGGCATGCTGCATCCCCACACCGCCAATGCCCTCAATGGCGGGGCGTCGGCGCGCACCGGCAACGGCCATCCCAACATCGTGCCGTATGACCTGTTCCCGACGGCTACGCAGAAGCTCTTCATCGCGATCGGCAATGACCGTCAGTTCGGCCTGCTGTGCCAGGAGCTGGGTTGCCCGGCGCTCGCTGAAGACGCGCGCTACCGGCGCAATCGCGATCGCGTGGCGCATCGCGACAGCCTGCGCGAAACCCTGGTGCAGCAGCTGGCGCAGATCGATGGCCAGGCGCTGTTCCATCGGCTGATGGCGCTGGGCGTGCCATGCGCGCCCATGCTCTCGGTGGAGCAGGCGCTGGCACTCGAGCACACCGCCACCCGCCAGATGCAGGTGAGCGTGGAGGGCGTGTCCATGGCGGGTATTCCGATCAAGCTGCAGCGCACGCCGGGCAGCGTGCGGCTCGGTCCGCCGCGTATCGGCCAGCACAGCGAAGAGGTCATGCGCCGCTTTGGCTTCGCACCCGAGGAAATCGCCCAGGCCCTGGCCAGCGGCACGTTGCGTCAGGCCTGAGGCCACAAGGAGGAGACACCATGCTAGCAATCGAAGAAAGCGGCCCGCTGGCCGTTATCACCTATGACCGCGGCGAACGCCGCAACGCGCTGTCGCTCCAGGCCATGGAGGCCCTGATCGGCGTGGCCCAGCAGTATCAGGGCCGCTTCGATATTTCGGCCATCGTGCTGGCCGGCAGCGCCCAGGCCTTCTCGGCCGGGGTCGACCTGAAGGACCCGGCACGCTGGGCGCTGGAGGGCAAGTCGCTGGACGAGCGGCGTCACATTGCGGCCACCGGCGCGCGCCTGTGCCAGGCCTGGGAGAGCCTGCCGCAACTGACCATCGCCGCCGT
>JAEWJD010000118.1 GCA_023386765.1 Pseudomonadota bacterium
CGACGAGCGACAGCGCCGCGTGGGCCTGCTGAACGGCCAGAGCCTGGCCTTGCGTTTGTGGCCGGCAGCCTTGTGGCAGACGATCACCGGGTTGGCCGCGGGCGCGCCGCAGCCATAGTGCGGCGGTCTGGGCGCCGGCATAGTACTGAATCGATTCTGACATGTGATTAAGAATAAAAAGGGCGAGTCTAGGCTACGCTATTGTCCGCCATGCGCGGCAGGTTTGTGCCTTTACCTTGGGCGGCAGCGGCCAATCATGGTAAACAAACGCCTCTCAGGACCACACGGCAATGGCGCTGCGCAGGCGGCGGGCCAACCCTACAGGCATGGATTTTTCGGCACCCCTGACGCTAGCGCGTTTTTTGTTCGGTTTTTCCCTGACATGGGTAGTGGCTGCGGTCCTGCTGACCATGAGCGCGGGCTGTTTGCTGATGCTGCGATGGGTCATGCAAAGCGCCAGCGAGGCTCGTCGCCAGGATCTCATCAGCGGCGTCGTGGTGCTGGCTTGCGTGGCCCTGGGCCTGGTGGCCTGCTACGCCGCAGGCCATGCCCTGCATGCCTGGTTCGGCAGCGGCGGTTGGGCGCAGGGGCGTGCGGATTGGCTGGCTGGCCAGCATCATGTCTCGGCTGCCGCGCTGATGGGAGCCACGGTGGCGGGGGGGGTGATGGCAGGTGGGCCGCGCCTATGGCGGCGCTGGCGTAGCAGCGCCGGATCCACCGGCGGGAAACCGCCCAAGGAAGCCAGCAAGGCAGCCGAACCCGCCGGCAAGCGCGCCCCGACAGCCGCCTCCAAGCGCGTGGCGGATCCAGCGGTGCCAGTACGTGGCCCGCGGCGTGCCGGGTTGGGCTGGGCGGCGCTTTTCCTGCTGGCAGCGGGGCTGTTGTTGCTCGCCTTGCTGCACATCGTGGCGCCGCTGTTTGGCGCAGGCCCGAGGATCCCGGGCGACGTGCTCGAGCGGGCGCGCCCGCTGTACTACCTCGCGGCTGCGCTCTTGGCCGCAAGCGGGCTGGCACTGGCAGGCTGGTGGAGTTGGCGCGGTCCACTTGAGGAGCAAGGCCGGAAAGTCAGGTAATCTAGGTTGGCGTATTCCGCCAGGCAGTCATCTTTCATGGATTTCCAAGACGGACATCAGACGTGTACAAGGCTTTCCAGACTGCCCGAGCCCGCCAGTGGCGTTACCTGGCCACCATTTCGGTACTGCTGCCGGTGCTGGTTTGCCTGCTGCTGGCCTGGATCAGCGCCAAACGCCTCAATGCCAACGAAGGCAGCAACGAGGCGGCCACCGTACGGCATCAGATCGAACGCATCCTGAGAGAGGCCGGCATTGCCGTGGACATCATGATGCCCCAGCTCGAGCGCGACTGTCCGTCGCTGCAACTGGGCCTGTCCCGCATGGCCAGCCAGCGACCCTACTTCCGATCATTGATGATGTTCGAGAAACAGGCGCCGTTCTGCTCATCGCTGCTGGTCACCCCGCTAGACAGCCAGCAGCGCTGGAACCTGAGTTTCACCCGCAGTTTGCGTGTCGTCGAGAACACGCCGGTTCCGTTTTCCTATCCGGGCCTACTGCTCAGTGACTATGACCCCAAAACCGACCGGCACGCCGTGGCCGTCGTGGACGGCCAATATCTGCAGGACATGGTCGACTCGGTCGCCGCGCTCGATGGCCATCTGATCGAGGTGCGCATCGATGGCGCGCCAGGTTTTGCCAGCCGGCCGGTGCCGGATGGCTTTGTCAAAGGCAGCGAGGTCGAATTATGGAAAGAGAGCTTTGTCGCGGCCGGAGCGCATTTCGTCATCCAGGTTGAGGCGTCCGACCGCCTGGTCTGGGCGACCTGGTTGCGGCTGCTGGCCGCTTTCCTGCCGGCAGCGCTGGTCATCGGTTTGCTGCTTGCCTGGGTGCTGTCGCGGGTGCAGCGCCAGCGGCTGTCTTTCGGCGAACAGATCCATGCAGCCATGCGGGCCGGTGAGTTCTATATGGCCTACCAGCCCGTGTGCGAGGTCGAAGGGGCCCGCTGCGCCGGCGTCGAGGCCCTGATGCGCTGGGAGCGCCCGGGTTACGGCTCGGTGAGCCCGGGGGTATTCATTCCCGCCGCCGAAGTCGAAGGGGTGATCGTCGCGCTGACGCGTCACGCCATGGACCTGATCGAGAAAGACTGGACCAAGATGAACTTGCCGCCTTCCTTGCACATGGGCCTGAACATTGCGGCCGAGCATCTGATCCAGCCTACCTTCCCGGAAGAAATGCTGGCGTTCAAACAGCGGCTCGGTCCGGCGGGCCCCAAGCTGGTGCTGGAGCTCACGGAGCGCAGCATGGTGGAGGATACCGGTCGGGCCCAGGAGAACATCGCTCGACTGCGGGCAGGCGGCATGCTTGTGGCAATCGATGATTTCGGCTCCGGGTACTGCTCGCTGTCCTATCTGCAGCAGTTTCCCGTGGATTTCCTGAAGATTGACAAGGTGTTCGTCGACGCCATCGCGGATGCCGAGCAGGAGTCCCCGATACTGGACCTGATTCTGGCGCTGGGGCAGCGCCTGCAGCTGGCCGTCGTGGCAGAAGGCGTGACGACGCCGGCCCAGTATGCCTATCTGAGCCGCCGCCACGTCACCTATGTCCAGGGGTATCTGATTGCGCGGCCGATGGCCGCCAACGTGCTGGCCTGCTGGTACCTGCATCAGGGGCAGGATGTCATGGCCGGAAAACTGTCGGGCACAGACGACAACGCCGACCCCGAGGGGCCGGCGTAAGCACTGAGCATGGGGGCTTAGTTGCTGTGGGGCGGGTAGTCGAGCTCGCCGAAGGTGTAGTCGCCATTGGCCTTGGCCTGGGCCAGCTCCTCACGCACTTGCGCGCGGGTCTTGGTGCTGGTGACGGCCTGAGCAGCGGGGTAATCGAGCTCGCCAAACGTATATTGGCCGTTGGCCTTGGCCTGCGCCAGCTCTTCGAGCACCTGGGCGCGGGTCTTGGCGTTGGCGTCGACGCGGCCATAGACGCCATCATAGGGCGTGTTGTTGGGTTCGATGTTGTCGGAGGCGTGGGCGCCACCCGCGATAACGGCCATAGACATCAACAGGGCAGAGGTTAGGACTTTCATTACGATCTCCATAAGTATAGGTGAGATGGGATCGGACCCGGCGGAGAAGCCGTCAAAGTTCGTTTGTGTTTCCCAATGACTGCATTGTCCTTGTCTATTGAACTAGGATAAACCCGGTATTCTTGAAAAGATTATTCCATTTTTGGTGGTAATAGAGCCTTTCATATTGAATATCCACCAATGTAGCCTGATTGCCATCATTGAAAATGCACGCAAGGACAGGAAACATCGAACCCAGCCGATTGGCTCTGTCCGCGGCAGGTTCGAATCCGAACAAGAACGCAAAGACTCGCGCTGGGCAATGGCGATACCCGCTGCGGGGCGCGTCTCGGACTGTCCCGATATAATTGAGGATTCGCCTGTAAATCGGGGGCTTTTGCCCCGCTTCCTATACGCGTCCACGCGTCTTTCACAATGAAAAAACTCAGCGCAATTCTCCTGGCCTCCACTTTGCTCGCGGCATGCGGTGACAAGGCTCCGCAAGAGACCGCGGCTGCCGCGCCGGCTGCGCCCGTCAAAGTGGTGGTGGGCCTGGATGACAATTTCCCCCCGATGGGTTTTCGCGATGACAAGAACCAGCTGGTCGGATTCGATATCGACATGGCCAAGGAAGCCGGGCGCCGCCTGGGCCTGGAAGTCGATTTCAAGCCGATCGACTGGAGCGCCAAGGAGGCCGAACTCAACGGCAAGCGCGTCGACGTGCTCTGGAACGGCCTGACCATCACGGAAGAGCGCAAGAAAAACATCGGTTTCACCGCGCCCTACATGGCTAATCACCAGATCATCATGGTGGCCGAAGCCTCGCCGATCCAGAACAAGGCCGACCTGGCCGGGCAGGTCCTGGGCGCACAGGAAGGCAGCAGCGCCGTCGATGCCGTGAAGAAGGAGGACGCCGTCTTCAAATCGTTCAAGGAATTCAAGACCTTCGGCGACAACGTGACCGCGCTCATGGACCTCTCCACCGGCCGCCTGGAGGCCGT
>JAEWJD010000137.1 GCA_023386765.1 Pseudomonadota bacterium
TCGTCACCCAGGGACGCAGCCCCTGGTTGCTGGTGCCTGCCGCGCTGGCGCTGGCCTTGTTCGCCGGGCTGCTGACCCTGCACCCCAGCGCGGCCGGACGCACCTACGCCGCCTATGGCGGCATGTATATCACCATCGCCTTGCTGTGGCTGTATTGGGTCGAGGGCGTGCCGCTCACGCGCTGGGATATTGCCGGCGCCCTGCTGGCATTGGGCGGCATGGCGTTGATCGGCCTGCAGCCGCGCCACTGACTTGCCTCAGGTGGTGTTCTGGGTGCGCCAGTCGTGCAGCACCGACGCGTGATCGGGGATGCCGCCATAGCTTTGCAGATACTCTGCCTGCAGGATTCCCATGCGCAAGGCATCCCGGTAGCGTCCGTTGGAGAAGAATTCCTCGCGCAGTTCCCCTTCGACGGAAAATCCGCAAGCCAGGTAGATATGCACGGCGGCGAGGTTGTCCTTGTCCACCACCAGAAAGACCTTATGCAGGTTCAGGACCCGGAAGGCATAGCCAATGGCCACCCGCGTGGCCGCCTTGGCGTAACCATGGCCCTGGAAAGACGGCGCGATGATGATCTGAAATTCGGCTCGCCGGTGGATGTGGTTGATCTCGACCAGCTCCACCAGCCCGATACGCTCGCCACCGCTGCGCTCGACGATGAAACGCCGTTCGAATTGATCGTGGATGTGCCGGTCATACAGGGCCACCAGCTCGTCGTACGCCTCGTAGGGCTCTTCGAACCAGTAACGCATGATGGCGTCATTGTTGTTCAGCACATGCACGAAGTGCAGGTCGCTGCGCTCCAAGGGGCGCAGATGGATGGTATCGGCAGCCTCGCCCATCGTAAATATCCTTTTTCAGGCCCGCGCCGATACCAGGCATGAGGCATCGGCGGCCGTGCGCACCCCCGCCTGGGCCAGCTCGGCCAGCGCGGTCGCGGCGCTTTCCGGCGCAATCGCCCGGCAGGCAGCAAGATTGATCACCACATCCAGACCGGCGCGGCGCAACTGCAACGCCGTGGTCTTGACGCAATAGTCCAGCGCCAGGCCACCGACGATGACCGCCGTGATGCCGCGTTCGCGCAGGAACTCGATCACGCCGGTCGAACGCCGCTCTTGCAGATCATGGAAGCAGGCGCCATAGGGATGCATGTCCGGCTCCACGCCTTTCCAGACAAAAAAATCGTAATCCACCGGTGCCGGCAGGCCATCGAGCAACTCGAAACCCCGCGTCCCCGGCACGCAGTGCATGTTCCAGTGCAGATCGGCCTGCGCCGCCTCCAGGGGGGTCAACATGGGGGTTTGTGCCGTGGCGCGCCAGATCGCCATCGGGCTGTGGGCATCCTTGGATCCCAGCCGGCAGGCAGCCAGACAGGCCTGGGCATTCAATTCCGCCACGATTTCATGCCCGCCGGGCACGGGCAGCTCATCCGGGCACAAGGGCGTGAAGCTCTTCTGCGCATCCACATCAAAGGCAGCGATACGGGCCTTCGCCGGCAAAAACATGATTACCTCTCTGACAGCGCCGCCGCAGCGGCCTGACTACGCCTTGGCATTCTTGTGTTTATCACCCTTGTCCTGCGGCGGCAGGTCGGCAGGATCGGGCGGGGAAAACAGATCCCAGCAAGTCACAAAAAGCGCTGCGATCAACGGGCCGATGACAAAGCCATTCAGGCCGAAAAGCGACATCCCGCCCAATGTCGAGATCAGGATCACATAATCAGGCAGCTTGGTGTCCTTACCCACCAGCACCGGGCGCAGCACATTGTCGACCATGCCGATCACCAGCACGCCAACCAGGATCAGCACCACTCCCTGCCAGACCGCTCCCGACACCAGGAAATAGACCGCCACCGGGGCCCAGATCAGGCCCGCCCCGACCGCCGGCAGCAATGACAAAAATGCCATGACCACGCCCCACAGCAATGCCCCCTGGATACCGAGCGCCCAGAAGGTCACGCCCCCCAGCGCTCCTTGCACCGCGGCCACGGCGATATTGCCCTTGACCGTGGCGCGCACGACCGTCGTGAACTTGCGGAACAGATGCGCCTTGTAGCCATCTTCCAGAGGAACTGCCCGGCGCAGCCGGCGCGACAGACGCGGGCCATCGCGCAACAGGAAAAACAGCAGATACAGCATGATCCCGAAGCCGATCAGGAAATGCGCGGTGTTCTGGCCGATATCGAGCAACTGGGTCGCCATGAACTGGCTGGCCTGCATGGCGCCGTCCGAGAGCTTCTCCTGCACGCTGCCCAGATCGGCCAGGTCAAACCGTGCGAGCAGCGAATGCACTGCCGGCGGCATGGCTTCCATGACCTGCTGGAAATACGCACCGAAATTCAGAGAACCTGATTTCATGCGCTGATACAGGGCCATGCCCTCCTGCGCCAGCGACCCCGTGATGAGAATCAGCGGAACAATCACCACCATCAGCACCAGCGACAGCGACAGCAAAGCGGCCAGGTTGTTGCGCGGGGCCAGCCGGGCCGCCAGCTTGCGGTGCAGGGGCGAAAAAATGATGGCGAGAATAGTGCCCCAGAAAATCGCCCCGTAGAAGGGCCACAATAACCAGATGAATGCCAGCGATACGGCGATCAGCAGCGCAATGAAGGTCTTGCTGTGATGGAACGGTGATTGCATCGTAAGTCCGTCGTTGGGTGAGGCACCCGGCCCGCCGATTGTAGGCCAAGCCTTGCCAGCCTAAATCGTACCTGCGTCAAAGTACTTGACATAACTATTTTTACCTCCTATGATTATCTATTGGCAAAAATCTGCCCACCTGATCTGGCTGCATCTGAAAGCAGCTTGCCATCAGGCGCGAAACCTTCGGTTTTGCCCTGCAGATCCCCAGCGCCGGGCTCATCCCTGACGCGCCAAGCCGAAAGCAATAAGATGACGGCAACGGCATGCGCTCCGAAAATATCGGATCGCACTCCTTCATCCGGCTCCGAAACCGGATCCTGGCGCCAGACGCCAACTGCCTGAATCCTGCGATGGCCACCCCCGGCCACCTCCCTGACGGCCCCGCCCAGGGCCAACCCGAGCCGCTACCTAATAACACCGACTTCCCGGCCCGGGTCCCGCAAACATGCGCCTGCCTGCTGCACGCAGCCAGAACGCCTGACGCAACGGGCAAGTCCGCCATTTCCCCAGGGATATTGCCGACATCCGTGAATCGTTCTGCCTTTGGCTTATGTCATGGCTGAACCCATAAAAATCCGGCATCGTAGCCAAATGGCTCACGCCGGCAATCAGGCGCACCTTCGCGCCGACAGAAGTACGCTCTCCGGAAAACCGGAACCGTGTTTCCCTAAAAACAACTCTAACGAGGAAAACATATGAATACGCAATTCAACACGCAAAACCTGGTTCGACGCCCGGCTCACTTGCAACTGGACGACACTCCCATCAACGTGGGCGATGTCGTACATCTGAAACTCGCCGATGGCCCCGCGATCCGCGCTGCCGTCATCTACAACGCGCCCATCAACGGCACGACGACCTACACCACCGAGCTCATCCGCCCGCGTGGTGCCGCCAGCCGCGGTGAACGCATCCGCTTTCGCCACGAGCACGTGCACTGCATCGAGCCGGTCGCACACGCTTGAGGCCAAGCCCCTGCGCCGCATCCGGGGCGGCAGCCCGGGGCCATGCTAAATTCCTGACACGCTCATTCCTGCCGGCCTGCGCCGGTGACCGCCTCTAGGGAACCCTCTCATGCCCCGTGCCCTGCGTATCTGGGACCTGCCAACCCGGCTCTTTCATTGGGCGTTGGTCATCTGCATCACCGGGGCCTTCGTCAGTGTCAAGCTAGGCGGCCTCTACATGGACTGGCATGTGCGTTTCGGGCTGGCCACGCTGGGCCTGATCCTGTTTCGTCTCATCTGGGGCATTCTTGGCCCCCGCTACGCCAGGTTTTCCCAGTTTGTACGCGGCCCGCGCGCCCTGGCCTCCTATCTGCGCGGCACGCTCTCGACGGCCGGCCATAATCCCCTGGGTGCGCTGTCGGTCATCGCCATGTTGCTGGCGATCGGCTTTCAGGCAGTCAGCGGCCTGTTCATCAGCGATGACATCATGGTTGAAGGGCCCCTGTATGGCCGCCTGGACGGCAGCCTGACCAGCACGCTCGCCAGCCTGCACCGTGCCAACGAAGTCGTGATCCTCGCCTTGATCGGGCTGCATCTGGCGGCATTGGCCTGGTATGGGCTGATCCAGCGCAAACC
>JAEWJD010000167.1 GCA_023386765.1 Pseudomonadota bacterium
TCCAGGCCGCCGGCGCGCAGGTTGTTCAGGCGCACGGTGGAATCGGGAATGGGCGTGAACACCACGCGGTCGAAGTGGTAATTGCCCGCATCCCAGTACTGCGGGAATTTCTCCAGCACGATGCGATCGTTCTGCACCCGCTCTTTGAAGCGATAGGGACCGGAGCAGACCGGCTTGCTGCCGGGATCCTTGTCGAAGGTGGCGGGCGAAATCATCATCCCGGCGCGATCGGACAACTGCGACAGCAGCGAGGCATCCGGTGCCTTCAGGTGCAGCACCACCGTGCGGGCATCGGGGGCATCCACGCTGGCCACGGCCGACAGCTCGCTCTTGCGGTTGCTGTCGGGCAACGTCATGGCGCGGTCCAGGTTGGCCTTGACCGAGGCGGCGTCGATGGGATTGCCATCGTGATAGACCGCCCCTTCGCGCAAGGTGAAGGTCAGCGTCTTGCCATCGTCGGAAGTTTTCCACGACTCGGCCAGTTGCGGCACGAACTTCAGGTCCGGCGTGATGTCGACCAGGCGGTCACACATCGAGGCGAACACGATGCGGCCCACGAAGGTACGCGCACGGGTGGGATCCAGCACATCGGGGTCATCCTGCAAGCCAATACGCAGGGTGGACTGGGCCGACACGGCGGCGCTGGCGAGCATCCCGGCAACTGCCAGGGCAAGGCGGAGTTTGGACATGGAAAATGGCTCAAAAATTCAGACCAATCTCAATTCTAACTCCGCCCCGGGGGCGCCTGTAGCGGCAACCCTCAGTACTTATCCAGCGCCAGGTAGCGGCTGGTCTGGATGATTTCCTCGCGCTCCTTGAAGCTGGCCAGCTGGCCGGCCATGCCGCTGGAGTCACCCGTGGTCCGGATCTGCCCGAGGGTCTGCTGGATGGCGTGGATGGCCGCGCGCTGCAGGTCGGACGGAATAATGACCAGCTGATAACCCAGCTTGGTCAGCTCCGGCACCGGCACCAGCGGTGTCTTGCCGCCATAGAACATATTGATCAGCTTGGGGCCGGGCAGACGGCGTGCGATCTCGTGAATCTGCTCGACGCTTTCGGGCGCCTCGACGAAGATCATGTCGGCGCCCGCCTCCACGTAGCGCTCGGCACGCGCGATGGCGGCCTCGAAGCCTTCGACGGCGATGGCATCGGTACGTGCAATCACCAGGCAGTCCGGATCGCTCAGGGTCTGGCGCGCGATGCGGATCTTCAGGCACATCTCGCTGGCATCGACCAGGCTCTTGTCATCCAGGTGGCCGCAGCGCTTGGGAAAGGACTGGTCTTCGATATGGAACGCTGCCACGCCCGCACGTTCGAAGGCCCGCACGGTGCGCTCGACGTTGGCGCTGCCGCCAAAGCCCGTGTCGGCATCGGCAACCACCGGCAGGCCGCTGGCGTCCACGATCTTCTCGATGCGCTCAAGCACCTCCGTAAAGCTCAGGATGCCCAGGTCGGGGTAGCCGGCCGCACGCGCAATCGCGCCGCCGCTGGCATAGACCGCCTCGAAGCCGGCCAGCGCCACCAGGCGTGCCGACAGGCCGTCATAGGCGCCCGGGGCGACCAGCGTGGCGCCGCCCGCCAGGGCCTGGCGCAGTTTCTGGGTGGGTTTCATGGATGACACTCCTTGCAGGGATGGGGCGCCCTCTGGCACCCCCGACCCGTGCATCATGGCCCTGCCCAATAGAAATGTCTAATATATTGAATATTCATTATCAGCACATATTAAATATCAATAAAAGCCATGGAACTCAGGCACTTGCGTTACTTCGTGGTCACCGCGCAGACCGAACACTTCACCCGTGCGGCCGAGCGCCTGGGCATGGCCCAACCGCCCCTGAGCCAACAGATCCGCGAACTGGAGCGCGAGATCGGCACGCCGCTATTTGACCGGGTCGGCCGGGGCGTGGTGCTCAACGCCGCCGGACGTGCCTTTCTCCCCTGCGCCCAGGACATCCTGGCGCGCGCCGACCAGGCACGCGATGTGGCGCGGCGCGCCGCACGAGGCGAAGCCGGCATGCTGAAACTGGGGTTTACCGAATCCGCCTCGTTCAACGATACGGTGATCCGCGTGCTGGGGGCCTACCCCGGACAGCACCCTGGCGTGGAGCTGCGCCTGGAAGAGGCCCCCAGCGAAATCCTGATCCAGCGCGTGGCCGACGGCGCCCTGGACGCCGCCTTCGTGCGCCCGCCGTTCTCGGCCAGCGGCCTGATCCGTTACGTGCCGCTGACGCCCGAACCCTTGATGGCCGCCCTGCCGGCCGGCCACCCCCTGGCCGGGCGCGAGGCACTGCAACTGGCCGACCTGAGCGATGCGCCCTTCATCGAATACACCCGCCAATCCGGCTATGGCCTGTCGGCCGACATCATTGCCGCCTGCCGGCGCGCGGGCTTCAATCCGACCATCCGCCAGCGCGCGCCGCAACTGTCATCAGCCATCAACCTGGTGGCTGCCGGCCTGGGCGTGGCCATCGTGCCGGCCTCCATGCAGCACGTGCGGGTGCGCGGCATCCATTATCTGCCGTTGCACCTGGACTGGCCGCGCGCCGTGCTGGGGCTGGTGATACGCCATGATGAGCGCTCCAGCCTGGTCAGCCACCTGCTGGAACTGCTGGCGCCTGATACCGCCGAAACACCGCAGGCCGGCCCCCAGGCACGCTAGCCGCGCGGTGCAAGCGCCGCCGCCAGGCTGTTGTCGGCCAGCCGGACGGCCTGCTCACGCGTCATCCCCAGGTGCTCGTGCAAGGCCAGGAAATTGTCGCCCACGTAGCCGCCGAAATACGCCGGGTCGTCGGAGTTGACACTGACATTCAGGCCGCGCTCGAGCATCTGCAAAATGGGATGCTCGGCCATGCGGGGAAACACCTGCAGACGTTGATTCGACAGCGGACAGACTGTCAGCGGGATCTGGATATCGACCAGGTGCTGCACCAGACGCTCGTCTTCACAGGCGCGCACACCGTGATCGATGCGCCGCACCTGCAATCGTTCCAGCGCCTCCCAGATGTACTCGGGCGGCCCCTCCTCGCCAGCATGTGCCACGCCCGGCAGGCCTTCGGCGCGGGCGCGCGCGAACACCCGTTCGAAGAGCCGGGGCGGAAACCCAGCCTCGCTGCTGTCCAGGCCGACGGCGATGAAAGTGTCGCGATACGGCAAGGCCGCCTCCAGGGTCTGCATGGCCTCAGCTTCGGGCAGATGCCGCAAGAAGCTCAGGATCAGCCCGCTGCTCACGCCCAGCTCGCGGCGGCCATCGGCCAGCGCAGCCTGGATGCCCTCCAGCACGACCGGCAACGCAATGCCCCGGTCGGTGTGGGTCTGCGGGTCGAAGAAGGGTTCGGTATGCACCATGCCCTGGGCAGCGCTTCGCTTCAGATAGGCCCACGTCAGGTCATAGAAATCCTGGGCCGTCTGCAACACCTGGGCCCCCAGGTAATACAGGTCCAGGAAAGCCTGCAGATCGCGATACTGATAGGCCGCCCGCAAGGCTTCGATATCGGCCCAGGGCAGCGCCACGCGGTTGCGCTGCGCCAGCGCGAACAGCAGCTCGGGCTCCAGGGCCCCCTCCAGGTGAATGTGCAGTTCGGCCTTGGGCAGGGCAATCAGCCAGTCACGCATGGTCCATCCTTGAAAGTCGGCTAAGCCGCTCATGATAGTCCGCCGCCGTGCTGTTCACATTCTCGAAAAAGAACATCATATTTTTTATATTCTCATATAGAGAACGAAAGGGTATGCTGCCCGCATGACCTTCCCAGCCATGGAACTCTCCGATCTGCGTATTTTCCTGGCCGTGGCGCGCGAGCAGAGCATTACCCGCGCGGCCCAGGCACTGGACCGCGTGCCGTCCAATGTCAGCACCCGCATCCAGCAGCTGGAGGCGGCGCTGGGCGTCGCGCTGTTCGAGCGCCCGGCACGCCGCATGCGCCTGAGCCCGGCCGGCCAGACCCTGGCCGGCTACGCCAGCCGCCTGCTCGATCTGGCCGAACAGGCACATCAGGCAGTAGCCTCGCCCGCGCCAGCCGGACGGCTGCGCCTGGGCGCCATGGAAAGCAGCGCCGCCAGCCGCCTGCCTGCGCCGCTGGCGCGCCTGCATGCCTGCTGGCCCGCACTGGAGCTGCAATTGCGCACCGGCACCAGCCGCTTCCTGGCCGATGCCGTGCGCAGCCACGCACTGGACTGCGCCATCGTGGCCCATCCCCAGGCCGCGCGCGCCGACCATGTGCGGGCGCTGGGCGAGGACCTGGACGGCGACTATCTGCACAGCGAAGAGTTGCTGCTGCTGCAGGCGCAGCCGCAGCACTCCCCGCGCACCCTGGCGACCTTCGCGCGCGGCTGCGCCTATCGTGAGCGCGCCGAGCAGTGGCTGCGCCAGCAGGGGGAAGACCTGGCAGGCTGGCAGATCCTGGAACTGGGCTCGTATCACGCCATCCTGGCCTGCGTGCTGGCCGGTTCGGCGGTGGCGGTGCTGCCACGTTCGGTCTGGGCCCTGCACGCCAGCGCGGCCCATCTGTCGTCCCGGGTCATCGGCCCGGCCCATTGTTTTCTCATCCGCCGCAAAGGCCAGGACAGCGCCAATATCCAGGCGTTGCTCGATGCCCTGCGCGCCTGACCCACGGAGCAACGTCCCATGAGCGCCACCGACTTCACCACCCGCCTGGGCATGACCCTGCCCATCATCCAGGCCCCCATGGCTGGCGTGAGCACCCCGGCGCTGGCCGCCGCCGTCAGCCAGGCCGGCGGCCTGGGAGCGCTCGGCCTGGGAGCCATGGATGCCGAAACAGCCCGCCTGGCCATCACCCGCACTCAGGCGCTGACCGACCGGCCCTTCTGCGTCAACCTGTTCTGCCACCGCCCCGCCACCGCCGACCCGGCGCGCGAAGCGGCCTGGCTGGCCTGGCTGGCACCGCAATTCGCCGCCTTCGGTGCGCAAGCCCCGGCCGCGCTCAAGGAGATCTACACCAGCTTCGTGGCCGACGACGACATGCTGCAGATGTTGCTGCAGACCCGCCCGGCGGTGGTCAGCCTGCATTTCGGCCTGCCGCCACGCAAGGTGCTGCAGGCCCTCAAGGCGGCCGGCATCTATCTCATGGCGACCGCCACCCAGCTCGACGAAGCGCGCCGCATCGCCGAGGCCGGCGTGGACGCCATCGTCGCCCAGGGGATCGAAGCGGGCGGCCATCGCGGCACCTTCGATGACACCGCACAAGACGAGGGCCTGGGCGTGCTGGCACTGACCCAGCTGCTGGCCGAACGTCTGCCGCTGCCCGTCATCGCCGCCGGCGGCATCATGAACGGGGCCGGCATCGCCGCCGCGCTCGCGCTGGGCGCACAAGCCGTCCAGCTGGGCACGGCCTTCATCAGCTGCCCCGAATCTGCCGCCGACGACGCCTATCGCCAGGCGCTGCTGGGACATGACTACGTCGCCACGCGCCACACCCGCGCCATCTCCGGGCGGCCGGCACGCGCCATCGTCAATCGCCTGGTCGAGCTGGGCGCCGCCCCGGATGCGCCCCCGGTACCGGCCTATCCGCTGGCCTACGACGCCGGCAAGGCACTGCATGCCGCCGCCCGCGCCCAGGGCGAAAGCAGTTTCGCCGCGCAATGGGCCGGCCAGGGCGCGGCGCTCTCGCGCGGCCTGGCGGCCGCCGACCTGATGGCGGCGCTGGCCGAAGAATGGCGCCAGGCCCGCTGAGCGGCTTTCAGGACGCTGTCGCCGCAACAGCCGAAAACTGATCTACATCAAGACGCCCCCGCCCCCCGGGGGCGTTATGCTTGCGCCTGCACGCGAGCACGCTCGTCCCTGGCAGTGAACCTGCTAGGCTAAAGGAGCGGCGCGACATCCAAGCCCTTCGATATCCCGGCCTGCCTCCACACGAAGCAGGCCGGTCAGTCATGGCGAACGCCTGGCGTTCGCCCCTTCATTACAGGAGCATCCGTTGTACAGCCTGTTGATTGTCCTGGCCGCCCTGGCCTTCCTGATGTTGGCCGCCTATCGCGGCTACAGCGTCATCCTGTGCGCCCCCATCGCCGCCATGGGCGCCGTGCTGCTCACCGACGCCTCTGCCCTGGCGCCGGTGTTCTCCGGCATTTTCATGGAGCGCATGGCGGGTTTCGCCAAGCTGTACTTCCCGGTGTTCCTGCTGGGCGCCGTATTCGGCAAGCTGATCGAGCTGTCCGGTTTCTCGCGCGCCATCGTCAGCGCCGTGCTGCGCATGATCGGTCCGCGTCACGCGGTGGCGGCCATCGTGGCGGTCTGCGCCATCCTGACCTATGGCGGCGTCTCGCTGTTCGTGGTGGTGTTCGCCGTCTATCCCTTCGCGGCTGAACTCTTTCGCCAGAGCGACATGCCCAAGCGCCTGAACCCCGGCACGATCGCACTGGGTGCCTTCACCTTCACCATGACGGCCCTGCCCGGCACGCCGCAGATCCAGAACATCATCCCCGGCAGCTTCTTCGGCACCACGGCTTGGGCCGCTCCCTGGCTGGGCGTGATCGGCGCGGCCTTCATCGTGGTGTTCGGCCTGCTTTACCTGCAATGGCGCATGCGCGTGGCGCTGGCCAATGGCGAGGGCTACGGTACCGACCTGCGCAACGAACCCTCGCCGGCCGCCGGCGAAGGCCGCGAACCGAGCGCGCTGCTGGCGCTGCTGCCCCTGGTGGTGGTGGGCGTGGTCAACTACCTGCTGACCCAGTGGATTCCGGTCTGGTACCCGGCCGGCAGCCAGGTCGACCTGCCCGGCCTGCCGCAACCGCTGCCTGCCAATGCCGGCGCGCAATTGGCCATCTGGGCCGTGATGGGCGCCCTGCTCGCCGGTATCGCCACCATTCTGCTGTTCTCGTTCCGCCGCATTGCAGGCCACTTCGCCGAAGGCAGCCGCGCGGCCGTCTCGGGCGCCCTGCTGGCCGCCATGAACACGGCCGCCGAGTATGGTTTCGGCGGCGTGATCGCGGCATTGCCGGGCTTTCTGCTGGTGGCCGAAGGCCTCAAGAGCATTGCCGATCCGCTGGTCGGCGAAGCCGTCGCCGTCACCACGCTGGCCGGGATCACCGGGTCGGCCTCGGGCGGCATGAGCATCGCCCTGGCTGCCATGTCCAGCACCTTCATCGAAAACGCCAACGCGGCCGGCATCCCCATGGAAGTGCTGCACCGCGTGGCCGCGATGGCCTCGGGCGGCATGGATACCCTGCCTCACAACGGCGCGGTCATCACGCTGCTGGCCGTCACCGGCCTGACGCACCGCCAGTCGTATGGCGACATCTTCGCCATCACCCTGATCGCCACGGCAGCCGTCTTTGCCGTCATCGGGGTGTACTACCTGACCGGCATCGTTTAGCGCCGGCCGGATGCCGACGCCCTCAGGGGCGTTCGGCTCCGCAATGCCAGCAGGCGCTGAACTGCGCCTCCAGGTGCTCGCCGCAAGCCGGGCAGAACCAGTCCAGCGCCGGCACCGCGGGCTCTGCGGCCAGGCCAATCACGCGCAGTGCCAGCTCGCGGTCGGCCTTGTTGTCGATCCAGATTTCGGGGGCGCACTGGTCCACCGGGATCTCGCCCATCACGCCTTGCAGATGGGTGTTCTGCAGAACGGCCGGCACCCGGGCCTGCTGCAACAGATTCAACCAATGCTGCGCCAGCAAGAGACTGGGCGCGCGCGTCAACCTGGGCATGAGCCCCCTCCCACACGTGGAAAAGCGCCATGCTAGCCCAGGCCCGTCGCACAGGACAGACGCTTTGCGTTAGCCTATGACGCGTCCTGTCTGCCGGATCCCATCGTGGCGCTACGCAAATCCTCTTTCTTCCTGCGCTTTCTGACCCTGGGCGTGCTGGCCCACCTGTATGTCGGGCTGCGCCTGATCCCCGATGCGCCGGTCGGCCCGGGCTGGCAGATCGCCGCCGCCCTGGGCCTGTTGCTGTCCTTCATCCTGATTCCGCTGGGCAAGCTCAGCCGCGCCAGCGGCCGTCAGCCCTGGGCCGACCGGCTCGCCTGGGTGGGTCTGCTGTGCATGGGCTTTTTCTCCATGCTGTTCGTGTTCACGGTGCTGCGCGACGTGCTGCTTCTGGCCGCCTGGCTGGTGTCGCTGGCCGACGGCAGCGGGCCGCTGACCCGGTTGCGCGCGATCTCGGCGCTGACGGTGCCCGCGCTGGCCCTGGCCGGCACGCTGCTGGGGCTCTATAACGCGCGCCGTCTGGCGCACGTCAAACGGGTGGACGTACCCATTACCGGCTTGCCCGCCGCCCTGCAGGGCATGACCATTGCCCAGATCAGCGACGTGCATGTCGGCCCCACCATCAAGGCCGGCTATGTGCAAGCCATCGTCGATGCCGTCAATGCGCTGCGCCCTGAACTGATCGCCATCACGGGAGACGTGGTCGACGGCAGCGTGGCGGCCCTGTCGGCCCATACCGCGCCGCTGGGCAAGCTGCGCGCGCCCGGCGGCGTCTTCCTGGTGACCGGCAACCATGAATATTATTCAGGCGCCAGCGCCTGGGTGAACGAGTTCCGCCGCCTGGGCCTGACCGTGCTGCAGAACCAGCACTGCGTGGTCGAGCGCGGTGGCGCGCCGTTAGTGGTGGCCGGCGTGACCGACTACGGCGCCGCTGCCTTCGATCCAGCCCAGCGCAGCGATCCGCACGCCGCCCTGCAAGGTGCGCCGGCGCGGGCCGGCCCCCGCCAGCAGCTGGCCCCCCACCCC
>JAEWJD010000200.1 GCA_023386765.1 Pseudomonadota bacterium
CCGGCCGTGCGCCAGCGGATGGCGCTGCGCCGGCCGGCGCAACCGGACGCGGCGCCAGCCGCCGACGCCCCCACCACGACCTCCACGTCGGCGGCCGCGCCGCCTCAGGCCTCGGAAGCGCCGTGCACCGTGGGCGTCGGCGGCTTTATCCCTACCGGCTCGGCATTGCCGCGCTGGCCCGACTGATGGGCCGTGCCCGGCGGGCCGCACTCCTGGAAACAGCGCGCCGTGCAGGCACGGCAGACACCCGGCTCCAGCTTCTGGTAGATGTGGCCGATGGCCACCGCCTTGTCGGGAAAAATGTGGTCAGGGCCCAGGCGCTCGATGAAACCAGTGCGCTCCCACACCGACATCACCCCGGGACGCGGACGATGGAAATAGAGATCTCCGCCGCGCGTGCGCCGATGCTTGAGCTCTTCTTCCCAGACCTCGGCGCCGGCCTGGTCGATGAAGTTCATGCTGCGGCTCATCACCAGCAGATGACTGGCTGAGCCGCTGCGCAGCCGCGCCAGTCGTTCGCCGACATAGGCTGCCGCGCCGAAGTACACCGACCCTTCCATGCGCAACAGCGTGAGCTGGGGACAGGCCTGCAGCACCGGCGCATCCGACTCGCGCGGCACGAAGTGGCGTGCGGGATCGTCGGCCGCAATCCCCATGAGCCGCATGGCCGGGCGGGAGGTCCGATACAGATACGCGGTCAACGACAGCAGCGCCCCCAACAGGATCGCCACCTCCATGCGAATGAATACCGTGGCCGCCAGCGTCACCCCGGCAATCACCGCCTCGTTGCGATTGACCCGCAGCAGCCAACGCCAGCGAGGGATGTCAAACAGGTTCCAGGCCACCAGCAACAGCAGACCCGCGATCGCGGCATAGGGAATATGGGCCAGCAAAGGCGCGCTCACCAGCACCAGCAGCACCAGCATCAAGGCCGAGAAGACCGCCGCCAACGGCGAGCGCGCGCCTGCTTCGTAGTTGGGCATGGAACGGTTCAGGGAACCGCAGGACAGGTAACAGGAGAAAAAACCACCCACCACGTTGGACAGCCCTTGACCGAAGAACTCACGGTTGGCATCGATGGTCTGGCCCGAACGGGCCCCCACGGCCTTGGCGATGGAGATGGATTGCGCCAGCGCGACGATGGTCAGCGGGACCGCCACGCCCAGCATGTCAGGCAGGCGGCGCCATTCGAACTGCGGCACGTGGAAAGGCGGAAACGGCTCGGCGATCGGCCCCAGCGTGGCCAGTCCCGGCCAGATCCAGCCCAGCAGCCAGCCGGCCAACGTACCTGCCACCAGGCCGGCCAGCATATGTGGACGCCGCCGATCCCAGCGCCGCACCGCCAGCGCCACTGCCAGCGTGACCACGCTCACCAGCAGCGCTGCCGGGCTGACCCAGCCATCAAGCATGGCGGAAAACGTATTGGCCAGGCCATGGGCGTGCTCTCTGGGCACGCCGGCCGCATCACCCAAGGCATGCAGCGCGATCAGCAGGGCCGCGCCGCTGGTGAAGCCAAACAAGGCCGCCGGCGAAATGAAATTGGCCAGCACCCCCATGCGCAGCAGACTGACCGCCAGCTGCATGATCCCGACCAGCACAGTCACCGCCAGTGCCATTTCGATATAGCCCGGCGAACCCGGCAAGGCCAGCGGGGCCAGCACCGCGAACAAGGCCAGCGAGTTGGCATTGGTGGGACCTGACAGCACGTGCCGGCTGGAACCGAACAGGCCAGCCACGATACAGGGCACCACCGCCGTATAGAGCCCGTACTGCGGCGGCAGCCCCGCCAGCACGGCGAATGCCATCCCTTGCGGCAGCACCAGCAACGCGCCCAGCAACCCAGCCATGGCGTCGGCGCGCACACCCTGCGGCGTGATCTCGCCCACCCATGCCCCCAACCATCGTCCCCCCCGCAATGCCTTCCCCTCGATACGGACGCGCACACAGGCATGCGCAAAGCGGCTAGCGTAATCCGCAGGGGCCTCGGCACGCAATGCGGGCGGCCCATGGAGGCCAGGCATCCATCCCCGGAGCAGCCTCGGCCTTTCTCTCGAAAACAACATCCTGCAAGCATTATTCGGCGCAAAAAAACGTGCGCCTAGCTCACTTTCCGCTATCATCGGGCGCGTGGTGCCGGACACCCGTCGCACGCGCCGCCTCACGACCCAACATACGGATTTTGACCATGGCCACCAAAGCAAAGGCTCCCGCCAAGAAAGTCACCAAAACCGCCGTCAAGGCACCGGCCAAAGCGCCCGCCAAAAAGGCCCCCGCCGCCGTCAAGAAAACCACCGCTGCTGCCAAGCCCGCCGTGAAGAAGACGGCTGCCGTCACGATCCGCCCGGTCAAGGAAGCGCTGAACAAGTCGCAGCTGGTGGCCCACCTGGTCGAAAGCACGGGCGTTGAAGCCAAGTCGGTCAAGGCCATCCTGGCTGGCCTGGAAAACGCCGTGCTGGGCTCGGTGGACAAGAAGGGCATCGGCGAATTCACGCTGACCGGCCTGTTCAAGGTCTCCGTGCAGAAGGTCCCGGCCAAGGCCAAGCGCTTCGGCAAGGATCCGTTCACCGGCGAAGAGCGCTGGTTCCCGGCCAAGCCGGCTTCGGTCAAGGTCAAGGTCCGTCCGCTGAAGAAGCTGAAAGACGCTGCCCAGTAAGCACCGCTGACCGTTCAAGTCCGAAAGAACCCGCCGTCCCCGGCGGGTTCTTTTTTGGTTCCGCGCAACGGTTCTCCCCCGCTTTGCGTTTGCATTTTCTGCATTTATCTTGATATAAAGATACTTTACATCGAGACAAATGATGCGCGATCACGTCGACCTAGTGCTTGCCCAATGGGCCCAGGAGCGTCCCGAACTGGATCTCTCCGACATGGCGGTCGGTAGCCGCCTGTTCCGCCTCAATACCCTTGCCGCGCGCAATGCCGACCGCGCGTTCCGCGCCCACGGCCTGCACCAGGGCGAGTTCGATCTGCTGGCCACGTTGCGCCGCAGCGGCGCTCCTTATGCGCTAAGCCCCCAACAACTGATAGATGCTCTGCTGCTGTCCTCCGGCGCCATGACACACCGCATCGACCGCTTGCAACAAGCCGGCCTGATCGACCGCAGTCCCAACCCTCAGGACCGCCGCAGCGTGCTGGTGTCCCTGACCGAAGCAGGGCTGGCGGTCATCGACCGCGTCGTGCCTGACTATCTGGAAGAACTGCACTCGACCCTGGCCCCCCTGTCGGCCACCGAACGACGCCAGCTGGCCACTCTGCTCAAACGCGTACTCGCCACCCATGACGCCCAGGCGCCGGGGGGTATCGCGCCATGAGCAGCCGCCTGACTCCCCCCATGATTTTGCTGATGTCGGTCGCCACCGGCCTGGCCGTCGCCAGCAACTACTATGCCCAGCCGCTGCTGCACATCATCGGCGAGCAGTTCCAGGTTTCCAACACGGCAACCGGCGGCATCGTCATGGCGGCCCAGTTGAGCTATGCCGCCGGCCTGCTGCTGCTGGTGCCGCTGGGCGACATGCTGGAGCGGCGCCGCCTGATCGTCTCGATGACGGCATTGTCGGCGGTTGGCCTGCTGATCTCGGCCAACGCGCCCACGCTGGGTTGGCTGCTGGCGGGTACCGCCATGACGGGCACGCTCTCGGTGGTGGCGCAGGTGCTGGTCCCTTTCGCCGCCACGCTGGCTGAGCCTCAGGAACGCGGCCGCATCGTAGGTACGCTCATGAGCGGCCTGCTGCTGGGCATTCTGCTGGCCCGCACCCTGGCCGGCGCACTGGCCGACCTGGGCGGCTGGCGCACCGTGTACTGGGTCGCCGCCGCCTTGCTGCTTGGGATGTCGGCCATCCTGTGGCGTATCCTGCCGGATCATCGCTCCGACACGTCCTTGAGCTATCCCCGGCTGTTGCTGTCCATCTGGCACCTCTACCGTGACGAGCCGCTGCTGCGCGCCCGCTCCCTGATCGGAGCCTTGCTGTTCGCCTGCTTCAGCATGCTCTGGACACCACTGACCTTCCTGCTGTCCAGCCCGCCCTATGACTACAGCACCACCACGATCGGCCTGTTCGGCCTGGTCGGCGCCATGGGGGCCTATGCGGCCAGCCGCTTCGGCCGCATGACCGACCAGGGCCTGGGAAACCGGGCCACCCGGCTGGGCCTGACCCTGCTACTGCTGTCCTGGGTGCCCATCGCCTGGGGCGCACAGACCGTGCTGCCCCTGCTGCTGGGCATCCTGGTCCAGGACATGGCCATCCAGGGCGTGCACGTCACCAACCAGAGCGCCATCTACCGGCTGCGCCCCGAGGCCCGTAGCCGCCTGACCGCCGGTTACATGACCTCCTATTTCGTGGGCGGTGCGGCCGGATCCCTGGCGTCAGCCTGGATTTACGGCCATCATGGCTGGCTTGGCGTGTCCCTGGCGGGCGGTCTGGTGGGCCTGCTCGGCCTGGCTGTCGGCACGCTGTTTCCCAGCGCCCGCATCCCCGAAAGCAAGCCGTCGCCATCAGCAGGCTAGCACCTTCTATAATCTAGGGTTTCCAGTGCCCGCCTGGCGGGCCTGTCCCTTCTCTTTTCGACGCACGAGTCCATGCAGGAACGCTATCAACCCAATCTCGTCGAAGCGGCCGCCCAGCAAGACTGGCAGGCCCGCGACGCCTACCTCGTTCACGAGCACGCCAAGAACCCCGATGGCAGCGAAAAGCCCAAGTTCTACGCTTGCTCGATGCTGCCCTATCCCAGCGGCAAGCTACACATGGGTCACGTGCGCAACTACACCATCAATGACATGATGGCGCGCCAGCTGCGCATGCGCGGCTACAACGTGCTCATGCCCATGGGCTGGGACGCCTTCGGCATGCCGGCCGAGAACGCCGCCATCAAGTCCAAGGTGCCGCCAGCCAAGTGGACCTACGACAACATCGCCTACATGAAGAAGCAGATGAAGGCGATGGGGCTGGCCATCGACTGGTCGCGCGAAATGTGCGCCTGCGATCCGGACTACTACAAGTGGAACCAGTGGCTGT
>JAEWJD010000234.1 GCA_023386765.1 Pseudomonadota bacterium
AGGACAAGATCCAGCTGATGGCCTCCGGCGCCACCCATCTGTGCGAGCAGATCGGGGTGTTCACGCCGAAGTCGCAGCCACGCACCCAGTTGTCGGCCGGCGAAGTGGGGTTCGTGATCACCGGGATCAAGGAACTCGAGCACGCCAAGGTGGGCGATACCATCACGCTGGCCGGCAAGCCCGCCAGCGAGCCGCTGCCCGGCTTCAAGGAAGTGCAGCCGCAGGTGTTCGCCGGGCTCTATCCGGTCGAAAGCTCGGAATACGATCAGCTGCGCGACTCGCTCGAAAAACTCAAGCTCAACGATGCGGCGCTCATGTTCGAGCCCGAGGTGTCGCAGGCGCTGGGCTTCGGGTTCCGCTGCGGCTTTCTCGGTCTGCTGCACATGGAAATCGTGCAGGAGCGCCTCGAGCGCGAGTTCGACATGGACATCATCACCACCGCGCCGTCGGTGGTCTATGAGGTCGAACAACGCGATGGCACGGTCCTGACGGTCGAAAGCCCTTCGCGCATGCCCGAAGTGGGCAAGATCAACGACATCCGCGAGCCGATCGTCAAGGTGACGCTTTTCATGCCGCAGGAGTATGTCGGCCCGGTCATGACGCTGTGCAACAACAAGCGCGGCAACCAGATCAACATGACCTATCACGGCCGCCAGGTGCACCTGGTCTACGAGATCCCGCTGGCCGAGATCGTGCTGGACTTCTTTGATCGCCTGAAATCGGTCTCGCGCGGCTACGCGTCGATGGACTATGAGTTCCTGGAGAACCGTTCTGCCGATGTGGTCAAGGTGGACCTGGTGATCAATGGCGACCGGGTCGATGCCCTGGCCATGATCGCCCACCGCAGCAATGCCCGTTACCGCGCGCGTGAAGTGGTGGCGCGCATGCGCAGCCTGATCCCGCGCCAGATGTACGACGTGGCGATCCAGGCCGCCATCGGCGCGGAGGTGATCGCGCGCGAGAACGTCAAGGCGCTGCGCAAGAACGTGCTGGCCAAGTGTTATGGCGGCGATATCTCGCGCAAGAAGAAACTGCTCGAAAAGCAGAAGGCCGGCAAGAAGCGCATGAAGCAGGTGGGGACAGTGGAAATCCCCCAGGAAGCCTTTCTCGCCATTCTGCAGGTCGAAGACAAGTAGCAACCGAATAGGCCATAGAACCCATGAGTTGGAATTTTGCCCTCATTCTTTTTGTACTGTTGGTGGTGACGGGCGTCATCTGGACGCTCGATGTGCTGGTCTGGCGCAAGGCGCGCCGCCAGCGTGCGCAGGAAGCGGTCGAGCAGGTGAGGGCGGCCGGCATCGAGGATCCGGAAGCGGCCGAACAGGCCCGCCAGGAGGCGGTCGCCAGCGCCACCAAGGTGCCCTGGTGGATCGAGTATGGCGTCAGCTTCTTCCCGGTCATTCTGTTCGTGTTCGTGCTGCGTTCCTTCGTGGTCGAGCCGTTCCGTATCCCGTCTGGCTCCATGCTGCCGACCTTGCAATCGGGCGACCTGATCCTGGTGAACAAGTTCAGCTATGGCATCCGCCTGCCGGTCATCGACAAGAAGGTGATCCCCACCGGCGCGCCTGAGCGTGGCGATGTGATGGTGTTCCGCTACCCGGTGGACCCTGACATCGACTACATCAAGCGCGTGGTCGGGTTGCCGGGCGATGAAGTGGCCTATCTCGACAAGAAGCTCTACATCAACGGCGAGCTGGTGCCGCACCAGCGCGACGGCGATTACTTTGAACCCGACAGGGTCTCCTATACCGCCCAGTACAAGGAGAAGTTGGGGGAAACTGAGCACAAAATCCTGCTTGATGAGAACAAATACCAGGAAATCGGCCCGATCTGGAAATTTCCTTATTTCAATAACTGCCAGTACGTCCGTAATGGAGTACGCTGCAAAGTGCCCGAAGGCCAGTATTTCGTCATGGGCGACAACCGTGACAACAGCGCAGACAGCCGCTACTGGGGCTTCGTGCCCGACAGCAATGTCGTGGGCAAGGCGTTCTTCATCTGGATGAACTTTGGCGATTTGAGCCGTATTGGCCGTTTTCACTGATAGCCCATGTCCCTAGCCAAGCTGGAAACCCGCCTCGGTCATCAATTCCGTGACCAGGCCCTGCTCGAACAGGCGCTGACGCACCGTAGTCATGGCGCCCACCACAACGAGCGCTTGGAGTTCCTGGGGGACTCGGTGCTGAACTTCGTCGTGGCCGCCATGCTCTACGAGCGTTATCCGGGGCTGGATGAAGGAGATCTGTCGCGCGTGCGCGCCAATCTCGTGAAGCAGGCGTCGCTGGCTGATATCGCCCAGCGTCTGGATCTCTCGCCCGTGCTGCGTCTGGGCGAGGGTGAACTCAAGAGTGGCGGTTTTCGCCGCCCTTCCATTCTGGCCGACGCCGTCGAGGCCTTGTTCGGCGGCGTGTTCCTGGATGCCGGTTTCGCGGCGGCGCGTCACGTGATCGAGGGCCAGTACGAACCGGTGCTGGCCAGCGTGGATCTGCAGACCTTGGGCAAGGATGCCAAGACCCTGCTGCAGGAGTTCCTGCAAGGGCGCAAGATGGCGCTGCCCGTCTATACGGTGGTCGCCACCCATGGCGCGGCGCATAGCCAGCAGTTCGAAGTGGAGTGCGCCATCCCGGCGCTCGAAATCAAAGTGACGGCCGCCGGCGCAAGCCGCCGTGCCGCTGAGCAATCCGCCGCCCAGCTGGTGCTGGAGGCGGTGCAGGCCGTCAACCCCCGGGTGGCACGCAAACCCGCCCGCGGACGCAAGACCGCACAACTGTCGCTGCCCGTCGCAGTGGCTCAAGAGGTGAAATGAGTACTCAACCGTTCCGTACCGGCTTCGTCGCCATCGTGGGGCGCCCCAATGTGGGCAAATCCACCCTGACCAACGCCTTGATCGGTTCCAAGATTTCGATCGTCTCGCGCAAGGCGCAGACGACACGCCATCGTATCCATGGGGTCCTGACGCGCGAGCAGGAGCAGTTCGTCTTCGTGGACACACCGGGATTCCAGACCCGTCATGGCGGGGCGATGAATCGCATGATGAACCGTGTGGTGACCCAGGCGCTGGCCGACGTCGACGTGGTGGTGCATGTGGTCGAGGCCGGGAAATGGTCAGAAGGCGATGCGAAACTGCTGCCGCTGTTGCCCAAGTCCGAGCGCACCATTCTCGCCATCAGCAAGATCGATGCCCTGAAGCATCGTGATGATCTTTTCCCCTTCGTGGCCAAGATCATGGCGCTGCATCAGTATGGGGCCGTGGTGCCGGTCAGCGCCACCAAGAACCATCAGTTGGACCAGCTGCTCGAAGAGATCGCCCAGCGCCTGCCCGAAGGCGAACCGATGTTCGAAGAGGATGCGCTGACCGACCGGCCGATGCGCTTCATCGCTGCCGAGCTGGTGCGCGAGAAAATCTTCCGTCTGGTGGGCGATGAGCTGCCGTATGGCTGCACGGTCGTGATCGAGCAGTGGGAAGAAAACGAAAGAGGCGTGCGCATTGCTGCCTGCGTGGTGGTCGAGCGCGAAAGTCATCGCCCCATCCTGTTGGGCGCGGGCGGCCAGCACATGAAGCGAATCGCCACCGAGGCGCGTCAGGATATTGCCAAGCTGCTGGACAAGCCTGTGCACCTGGAGGTCTACATCAAGGTGCGCAAGGGTTGGTCGGAGCGCGAAAGCGCGCTGCGCGACCTGGGCTATGAGTAAGCACAATGAGTAAACGCGCCCAGCGCGTGCATGACAACCGGGCCTACATGCTGCATGCCACGGCCTGGCGCGAGACTTCCCTCATCGTGCAGGGATTCTCGCGCGATCACGGTTGCGTGGCCCTGGTGGCCAAGGGAGCCAAGCGGCCTTACTCCACCCTCAGGCCGGTTCTTTCGGCCTTCCAGCCCATCCTGATGTCCTGGAGCGGCGGTGGCGAGGTCAAGACGCTCACCCGGGCCGAAGTGGCCGGCGTGCACCGGTTGGGCGGCGCCGCCCTCATGTCCGCCTGGTACATGAATGAATTGCTGTTGCGGTTGCTGCCCCGCGAGGACGCGCATCCTGTGCTGTTTGACGCCTATGAGACGGCCTTGCAACAGCTGGCGGGCGGTTCGCGCGCGGCCGGCGCGCTGCGCCGCTTCGAGTGGGTGCTATTGCGCGAAACGGGCTATGGCCTGGATGAGGACGAGCCGGATTTCGAAGACGCCCGGATCGAACCCGCCTTGCGGCGCGATCTGCGTCAACGGCTGGAGGCGCAACTGGTGGGCCGGCCCCTGTCCACCCGGCGTGTCCTGATGGAACTGCAGCGTCTCTGAACCGCGCTCCGGTTCTTTTTTCCCCAGAGTGATCCCCAGAGTGCCTGGCGTGGCCCGGATAGGTCCAGGCTACGGAGGTTTTTACCTGGCGCAGTACGACGAGAGCGTTGAGCAATGGCAGGCAGGTGGCAGTACACCCGTCACTGCGATCACGAACGTTGCGATCGCGAACGCATCAAGCTCAAACTGAAAGGCCTGAGCCCGGTGTGCTACCGAGCCCAGGCCTTTGGCCTTTTGCCTCTGACCGCCCGACTTCCGGGGGGCGGTTCAGCCCGGTGGCCTTTAGGGGCCGGCAGGCCCCGGCTTGCGGATGGGGCTATCGCTCAGTCGCGGTTGCCGCCGAAGATCCCCAACAGCATCAGCAGGTTGGAGAAGACGTTGTAGACGTCCAGGTAGATGGCCAGGGTGGCTGAAACGTAGTTGGTTTCGCCGCCATTGACCACGCGCTGCAGGTCCACCAGCATGAAGGCCGAAAAGATCACCACGGCCAACACGGAGATGGTCAGCATGAGGGCCGGCATCTGCAGGAAGATGTTGGCCAGGGCGGCCAGGATGATCACCACGGCACCGGTGAACAGCCACTTCTGCATGCTCGAAAGATCGCGCTTGATGGTGGTGGCCAGGCTGGCCATGGTGCCGAACACCACGGCGGTGCCGCCGAAGGCCGTCATCACCAGTTGCGAGCCGTTGCTCATGCCGAGCACGAAACCCAGCAGGCGCGAAAGCATCACGCCCATGAAGAACGTGAAGGCCAGCAGCAACACGACGCCCATCGAGTTGTTCTTGTTCTTCTCGATGGCGAACATCAGGCCGAAGGCGCCGGCCAGGAACACGATGGCCGACATGCCGGGGCTGGCGCCCATGATCTTGTTCAGGCCGGTATTCAAGCCCACCGCGGCGCCGAGCACCGTCGGGATCAGCGACAGGGCGAGCAGCCAGTAGGTATTGCGTAGGACCTTGTTGCGGACGACTTCGCCCGGCGCGCCAGCCAGGGGGCCGGAGCGGTCAAAGGGTGAGGGGCGGTATTCGCTCATGTGAACTCCTGAGTGGCAAAGGGTTGCCCAAATAGCTTAGAACGCAAGAATAACTGACGGTTCCCTGAAAAATCCAGTTTTCGGGGCAGGATTTTCATCCAGGACGGGTACGTTGCAGTACACGCTCGACGATACCGGGCAGTTCAGCCTCCAGGCGCGCGCGCAGGTCGACGACGGCCTGCTCGATGACTTGTTCCAGCTCGGCATGCAACAGCGCCCGAAGCACGGGTGCGGGAACGTCCGGCGCGGCTGCGGGAGAGGGGCTGCTGGCGGGCGGCGTCGGGGGATCGGCGCGTTGGGTCAGGGTCGGGATGCCGGAGTCGGGGTAGGGAGAGGGCATGAATGGGCAGGTCAGGCGCTGCGGCTGAGATCGTGGCTGTGCGGGCTGTGGCCGGCTGCGACGTAATCGCGCCAGCGCACGCGGGCGGCGGCCTTGTCGGCATCCTGGGCCGAGACGACTTCGAGCACGCGTGCGTATCCATCGTAGTTCGGCGGACAGGCGTCGTCCAGGTTGAGCAGCCAGGCCTGCGGTGCCAGCGCCAGGGCCTGGCCCGGGTCAGCGGCCGTCAGCAGAATGGGTGTCTCGGCGGCGAGCGGGTCGCGCGCCGAGACGTGCGGCACGAAGGTGCTGTCGTCAAAGGCCCACAGCAACCGGTCAAAGGCCGACAGGCGATTGACGTCGGTGCAATACACCACCAGCCGCTGGCCCGCCAGATAGCGCTTCTGGGCGGTCTGGCAGGCCGCCCGCAGGCGATCCGGGGCGCCGAAGGCGAAATCGATCCGGGTCATGCGGACGGCACCGGCCTCAATTGGCCTGGTTGAGCAGGTATTGCATCAGCAGCGGAACCGGGCGGCCGGTGGCACCCTTGTCCTTGCCGCCACGCCAGGCGGTGCCGGCGATGTCCAGGTGCGCCCAGGGATAGGCCTTGGTGAAGCGCGACAGGAAGCACGCCGCCGTGACCGCTCCGGCGCCCGGGCTGCCGATATTGGCGATATCGGCAAAGTTGGACTTCAGCTGATCCTGGTAGGCGTCTTCGAGGGGCATGCGCCAGGCGGTGTCCTGGGTTTGACGGCCAGCGGCCAGCAGCGCTTCGGCCAGCGTGTCATCCGACGAGAACAGACCGGAGTTGACGCTGCCCAGGGCCACCACGCAGGCCCCGGTCAGGGTGGCGATGTCGATCACGGCAGAGGGTTTGAAGCGCTCGGCGTAGGTGAGGGCGTCGCACAGCACCAGACGGCCTTCGGCGTCGGTGTTGAGGATTTCGATGGTCTGGCCGGACATGCTGGTGACCACGTCGCCGGGCTTGTTGGCCTTGCCGCTGGGCAGGTTTTCGCAGGCCGGGATCAGGCCCACCACATCCAGGGCGGGTGCCAGCTCGGCCAGGGCACGGAAGGTGCCCATCACGCTGGCCGCGCCGCACATGTCGTATTTCATTTCGTCCATGGTGGCGGCGGGCTTGAGCGAGATGCCCCCTGCATCGAAGGTGATGCCCTTACCCACCAACACGATCGGGCCGCTGTCCTTGGCTTTCTTGGCCGCGGCGGTCTTGCCGTTGTAGCGCAGCACGATGAAGCGCAGCGGTTCGTCGGAGCCGCGCGCCACCGAAATGAAGGAACCCATGCCCAGGGCCTCGACCTGCTTCTGGTCGAGGACTTCGGCCTTGATGAGGGTCTTGTAGTTGCGCGCCAGCTTGCGGGCTGTGTCGGCCAGATAGGTGGGCGTGCAGATGTTGCCCGGCAGGTTGCCCAGCGTGCGGGTCAGCTCCATGCCGTTGCTGATGGCCGTGCCTTCGCGCAGGCCGAGTTGGGCTTGCGCGGTTTCGGCGCGCTCGACGATCTGGGTGATCTTCTTGAGCTTGGGCCGGGCGTCACGCTCGGTCTTGCCGATCGTGGCGTCATATTGGTAGGTGACCTGGCCGGCGGCGATCGCCGCGGCGCGTGCCCGGTCACGGATCGTGCTGTGCTCGATGGGCAGCGCAGTCAGCGTGGACACGCCCTCGGTGAGCTGGGCGCCGGCGCAATAGTTGGCGAAGGCCTGCTCTGCGCTGGCGTGCGCGCGGGTAGAATACTCGGCCTGTTTGCCCAGACCGACCAGAACCACGCGTTGGGCGGTGACGCCCGGCAGCGCGCGCAGTACCAGAGTGTTGCCCAGACGGGCGCGGAACTCGGTTTTGATGACGCTTTGCAAGGCGCCGTTGCTGGCGCGGTCGATCAATTCAGCGGCCGGGCTCAGTACGCCGTCGGCGTAAACGCCCACGGCCAGTGCCGCCGTCTTGAGTTGATGCAGGGAAGCGGTGGTCTGTGTGCTAAATTCCATGAAGATTTCCCGAGTGCGTCGAACGATGCGGTCGATTATCCCGCATATTCTCCCATGTCTCTATTCAAACGGTCTGTCGTCAGCGAGATTACCAGTCACGCTGGCGTGGTGTTCTCCACGCTCGTCGTCGTGTGGCTGAGTGTTCTGCTGGTGCGCCTGCTGGGCGAAGCGGCCGGCGGCAGCATCGGCGCCGATGTGGTATTCGGCCTGGCGGCCTTCTCCACCATCACCGCCTTGCCCACGATTCTGGCTGTAGCCCTGTTCATCGCGGTGCTGACCACGGTCACGCGCAATTATCGCGAATCCGAGATGGTGGTGTGGTTTGCCAGTGGCCTGTCGCTGGCCGACTGGCTGCGTCCGGTGCTGCGCGTGGCGGTGCCGGTGGCCTTGATGGTCGCAGGGCTGACGCTGGTGGCGTCGCCCTGGGCCTATCGCCAGATCGGCGAGTATCGCGAACGCTTCGAGCAGCGCTCCGATCTGTCCAAGGTCGCGGCAGGTCAGTTCGTCGAGTCCGGGCGCGGTGATCGTGTGTTCTTCGCCGAGGATCCCACCGACGCGGGCGATGAGCTGGGCGCGGTGTTTGCGCGCGCCATTGATCCGGAATGGTTCAGTGTGCTCACGGCCAGCAGCGCGCGCGGCGAAACCCTGCCCAACGGCGATCGCTTCCTGGTGCTGTCGGGCGGGCATCGCTACGATCTCAAACCGGGCACGCCGGAGCTGCGCGTGACTACCTTCGATCAGTACGGCATGCGCTTGGAAAGCAAGGCGGGCGAGGATCCTATCGGTGAAGCGCGGGCCGCGGCCGAACGCTCCAGCAAGGCACGCTCCACCCTGCAGCTGATGGAAGACAATACCAATAGCTCCTGGTCGCAGGTGATGTGGCGTATTTCGATGCCGCTGGCCGCCTTGAATCTTGCCTTGCTGGCAGTACCGCTGGGGGCGGTCAATCCCCGGCTGGGGCGCTCCGGTGATCTGTTGATCGCCGGCCTGGTGGGTCTGCTCTACATGAATCTGATCAATCTCTCGCGCGCCTGGATCAGCAGCGGCAAGCTGCCTTTCGGGGTGGGGGTGTGGCTCATCCACGCCCTGGTGCTCGCGCTGGCGGGTTGGCTGCTGTATCGCCGCCTGCGCGTGAAAGCGCCGCCGCGCAGCCCGCAGGCGGCCTGAGGCCGCCGACTCAGCCGGGGTCGGTCAGCAACTGGCCGCTGGCCCCGGCGAGCAGCGCGCGGTTGCGTTCGGCGGCCTCGCGCATGAAATCCCACAGGAGACTGACGCGCTTGAGGCGATACAGGTCTTCGTGGCAGTACATCCAGAAACTGCGCGTGATGCTGAGCTCGTCACCCAGTACCGGGACCAGGCGCGGATCCTGCGCGGCGATGAAGCCGGGCAGGATCGCCAATGACTGACCCTGCAGCGCCGCATGGTACTGGGCCACGACGCTGGTGCTGCGCAGCACGACGCGGCTGTTGGGCAGCAGGTCTTCCAGATAGCGCAGGCGCTCGCTGAAGAGCAATTCATCCACATATCCAATGAAGCTGTGGCCGGCCAGGTCGGCACGTTCCCGGATGGGTGGGTGGCGCTCCAGGTATTGCCGCGTGCCGTAGAGCCGCAAGGTGTAGTCGCACAGACGGCTGCAGACATAGGGGCCGCGTTGCGGCCGTTCGATCGTGATGGCCAGGTCGGCTTCGCGCTTGGACAGGCTGACAAAGCGCGGCACGGGCAGGATGTCCAGGGTGATGTGTGGATAGCGGCGCTGGAAGTCCGCCGCCAGCGGCGTGACGACGTAGCTGCCGAAGCCTTCGGTGGCCCCGACCCGGATATGGCCCGAAAGCGCCTGGCCAATGCCGGAGAGGCTTTCCCGGGCCGTATGAATGGTGCTTTCCAGCTGTTCGGCATAGACCAGCAGGCGCTGGCCGTCCTCGGTCAGGACGAAGCCGGCGCTGCGGGATTTTTCGAACAACAGGCTGCCCAGCTCCGCTTCGAGCGCCCGCACGCGGCGCGCCACGGTCGTGTGCTCCACCCCCAGTGTGCGGGCGGCGGCGCTCACGCGCTGGCTGCGTGCGACCTCTAGAAAATAACGCAGGCTGTCCCAGTCCAGCATGGAGTCTCCCCGCCCTTTGTGCCGCTGGTGCCGGCATGGGGCTGTCGTTGTTTATTTATGCACAATCCATGTGCATTCGTGTCGTTGCTTGTTGATTTTCACACATCTACACTAGGTTCACCACTGCGGCTCAAGCGGCAGGAGGTCCAAAAAAAATGACAGGAGACAAGCTCATGAAGTTGCGTGCACGCGGAATGGCCGCAGGCCTGTGTCTGGGCGCCTTGCTGGTTGGGCAGGCCTTGGCTGCCGATAAGCCGGTGGTGAAGATTGGCGTCCTGACCGATATGTCTGGAAACTATGCTGCCATGGGCGGCCCGGGATCGGTGGCAGCTGCCCAGCTTGCCATCGACGACTGCCTGGCCGCCGAATGCAAGGGCATGAAGATCGAGCTGGTGTCGGCCGACAACCAGAACAAGGCTGACGTGGGCGCGGCGCGCGCCCGTGAGTGGTTCGACCGCGATGGTGTCTCGGCGATTGCCGACCTGACCAACTCGGCGGTGGCGCTGGCGGTGCAGGGCATCGCACGCGAGAAGGACAAGGTCGTGCTGTTCTCGGGGCCGGCCACCACCGCGCTCACCAACAAAGATTGCTCGCCTGTCGGCTTTCACTGGATGTTCGACACCTACTCGCAGTCCGCGGGCGGCGCCAAGGCGACCGTGCGTGACGGCGGCAAGTCGTGGTACTTCAGCCCGGTGGACTATGCCTTCGGCCATTCGCTGGAGGCCGATACGGCCAAGGCCGTGCAGGCGCTGGGCGGCAAGGTCAACGGTGGCGTGCGCCATCCCTTGAATGCCCCGGACTTCGCCTCCTATCTGTTGCAGGCGCAAAGCTCCAAGGCCCAGGTCGTGGCGCTGGCCAATGGCGGGCAGGATACGGTCAACGCGGTCAAGCAGGCGCGGGAGTTCGGCGTGGTCGACGGCGGCCAGCGCCTGGTATCGCTGCTGATCTTCCTGTCGGACCTGCGCGCGCTGGGCCTGGACAATGCCCAGGGCCTGTCGTATGTCGACGGTTTCTATTGGGACTATGACGATGACACGCGCCAGTGGTCGGATCGCTTCGAGAAGGCCTTCCGCGGCCTGAAACCGACCATGACGCAGGCGGGTGTGTATTCGAGCGTGTTGCACTATCTGCGTGCGGTGGCCGCCACGGGCAGCACCGAAGGCAAGGTCGTGGCCGACAAGATGCGCGAACTGCCCATCAAGGACCCGATCATGCGCAATGCCTCCATCCGTCCGGATGGCCGCGTGATCCACGATATGTATCTGTACGAAGTCAAAAAACCGGCCGACTCGAAGGGCGGCTGGGACTACTCCAAGCTGGTGGCGACGATCCCGGCCGCGGAGGCATTCCAACCGCTGGCGGACTCGACCTGCCCGTTGGTCAAGCCCTGATTTTCTTTTGAAACACGCGGCCTTGCGGCCGCTTTCCCTGGCAGTATGAGGAGCAAGCAATGAGTGAAGTCCCCCGCGTTCCGTTGCTGATCGGCGGCAAGCTGGTGCAGTCCAAGACCACGCAGTGGCGTGATGTCATCAACCCCGCCACGCAGGAAGTGGTGGCCCAGGTGCCGTTCGCCACGCGCGAAGAACTGGATCTGGCGGTGGCCAACGCCCAGGAAGCCTTCCAGACCTGGCGCAACGCCGGCCAGGGCCAGCGCATGCGCGTCATGCTGAAGTTCCAGCAACTGCTGCGCGAGAACACCACCAAGCTGGCGGAGATGATCACCCGCGAGCATGGCAAGACCCTGCCGGATGCCGAGGGCGAAGTCGGCCGTGGCCTGGAAGTGGTCGAGCACGCCTGCTCGATGGTCAGCCTGCAATTGGGCGAATATGCCGAGAACGCCGCCTCCGGCATTGATGTCTACACGCTGATCCAGCCGCTGGGCGTGTGTGCCGGTATCACGGCCTTCAACTTCCCGGTGATGCTGCCTTGCTTCATGTTCCCCATCGCGGTGGCTTGCGGCAACACGTTCGTGCTCAAGCCCTCCGAGCAGGATCCCACGGCTTCGCTCTACCTCGCCGAACTGGCGCTGGAAGCCGGCTTGCCGCCGGGCGTACTGAACGTGGTGCATGGCGGTCCGGACATCGCCAACGGTCTTTGCGAGCATCCGGACATCAAGGCCGTCTCCTTCATCGGCTCGACCCGCGTGGGCACGGAAATCTATGAGCGCGCATCCAAGGCTGGCAAGCGCTGCCAGTCGATGATGGGTGCCAAGAACCACTGCGTCATCCTGCCGGACGCCGATCCGGAAGTGGCGCTGAACCAGCTCGTGGGTGCAGCTTTCGGCGCGGCCGGTCAGCGCTGCATGGCCACCTCGGTGGCGGTGTTGGTGGGCGATGCCCGCAACTGGCTGCCTGATTTCGTCGAGCGCGCCAAGAAGCTCAAGGTCAACGCCGGCACGGATCGTCAGGCCGACCTCGGCCCGCTGGTCTCGCCCAATGCACGCAAGCGCGTCGAGAGCCTCATCCAGCAAGGCGTGGACGAGGGTGCCAAACTGTTGCTGGACGGTCGTGGCGTGAAGGTCGAGGGCTATGCCGAGGGCAACTTCGTGGGTCCCACGATTTTCGACGGCGTCACGCAGTCGATGACCATCTACCAGGAAGAAGTGTTCGGTCCGGTGCTGTGCGTGGTGGGGGTGGAAACGCTGGAGGACGCGGTGGCCTTCATCAACCGCAACCCCAACGGCAACGGCGTGGCGCTGTTCACCCAGGATGGTGGTGCGGCGCGCTATTTCCAGAACAACATCGACGTCGGCCAGATCGGCATCAACATTCCGATCCCGGTGCCGGTCGCCTGGTTCAGCTTCACGGGTTCGCGCGCTTCCAAGCTGGGCGATCTGGGCCCCAACGGCAAGCAGGCGGTGCATTTCTGGACCCAGACCAAAACGGTGACGGCGCGCTGGTCGGCGCACGGCCGTTCGGTCAATACCACCATCACCATGCGCTGATCCTGCGCTGGTGATGACGGGGCGGGCAGCGTTCGCAAGAACGCCGCCCGCCCCGTTTTCATTTGGGGCCCTTGAGCGTGTGGACGAATTCGCGGGCCACTTCCTCGGCGCTGATCTCGGCCGGCATCTTGGCCGCGAACAGCTTGCGCAGCGTCAGGATGTAGGCTTCGCCGAACGCGGTGGTCAGGGCCGCGGCGGTGGCTGCCGACACCGCGCCACCGACGATCGAGCCCACGCCCGGGATCAGCTTGAGCAGCGAGCCGACGGCCGCGCGGCCGGCCAGGGTGCCGCCGCCGGTGGTGACGGCCGTGGCCCCCAGCGTGGTGACGAAGGACTCCGAGAGTTTCAGGCCGAAGATGCCGGAAATGGTCACGATCATGGTGACCTGTT
>JAEWJD010000364.1 GCA_023386765.1 Pseudomonadota bacterium
AGGGGATCTGCTGGCCGGGTTGCCACACGCCCTGGGCAATGTTGCGCCGGAACTCGGCTGCCAGCTGCAGGTAAAGCGGAAGCTTGCTGCGCGACAGGACTTCGGAGGCGTGGGCTTGCGGCAAGGAAGAGGGGCGGGCGGCCATAGACGTCGTGGTCAGGTTATCCGGGCGGGTCCAGCAGTTCCTGGGCCTGGCGGCGCAATACGTGCTTTTGCACCTTGTTGGAGTTGGCGCTCTGGACCATGGGGAATGCATCCACGAAGACGACCCGTCGCGGGACCTTGAACTTCGCCATGGCGCGCTGGCAGGCGCTAATGATAGCTTGCTCCTCCAGCGGCCCGCCCGCCAGGCGCACGAAGGCGACCGGCACGGTCTTGCCGTGCTGCTCGGCGCCCACCACCTGAACCGCCGCCACCCCGGGCAGGGCCTCGATGAAATGCTCGATTTCCCGAGGCGAGACGAGAAATCCGCCCAGGCGCAGTTGATCGCCGTCGCGGCCCTGGAACAGGAACTGGCGCGCATCGATGGTCTGGCCCAGGTCGCCCGTGCGGAAGTAGCCCTCGGCGCTGATGGCCTGGCGGGTGGCCTGGGGGTCGTCGAGGTACTCGGCCATCAGGCTGGGCGCAAGAATCTCGATCAGGCCGGTGGTGCCATGCGGCAGGACGGCGCCGGTCTGCGGATCGACGGCGCGCACGCGTGCCTGGGCTGCAGCCAGGGTACCGCCGGCCTGGCGCCGCTGGGCCCAGTCGCTATCCAGGCGCTGGCCGGCCACCAGGGCCTGCAGCTCACTGGAGCCATACAGGCCCGCAATCGGGATGCCGGCTGCGCGGGCGCGCTCGGGCAGATCATCCATGGAGGGTGCGAAGCTGGCGTAGCCCACATAGCGCAGCGACGGGTAGGGCGGATGGAGCGGCCCGGCCTGCTGCAACAGATGATCGATGAATTCGTTGTTGGCGAAAGTATGGGTCACGCCATGGTCGCGGATCTGCGCAGCGGTGGCGGCGGCCTCGAAGACCGGCAGCGAGACCAGGGTGGCCCCCTGGGTCAGGCCGCAAAGCAGGGTCGAGAACCCGAAGGCGCCGCACATGGGCGCGGCCAGCAGCACCACGCTGCCGGCATCGATGCCATAGGCCCCGGCGGCGATGCGGCCGTGTTCGATCAGGCTGGCCTGGCGGTGCAGCACGAGCTTGGGGGCCGAGGTGGTACCGGAAGTCGTGTACACCAGCGCGCCGTCCTGCCGGCCATCGTGGCGGGGCGCGGCGGCAGGGGCGTCGGCGCCATAGTCCAGTACCGGCGGCAGGGCCGTCAGCGTGTCCAGTGTCTGGCTGTCGCCGACGCTGATGACGCCACGCAGGCCGGCCAGCGTGGGTGCCTCGATGCGGCTCAGGATGTCCACGAAGGGCAGGCCCTTGAAAGCCGGCCACATGGCCAGCCAGCGGCACTCGCCACGCGTGAGCAGTTGGGCCACCTCATGTTCGCGAAAGCGGGTGTTGACCGCCACGACCGTGATGCCCAGGCGCGCGCAGGCCAGGAAGGTGACCAGCCATTCGATGCAGTTCGGCATCCACAGGGCCAGGCGTTCGCCGCGCCGCGCGCCCTGCGCATGCAGCAGGCCGGCCAGCCGCTCGACCTCGTTCTGCAGCCCGGCATAGTCCAGGGCCCGATCCGCATCCTGGAAAGCGCAATGGCCGGGGCGCGCCTGCGCCAACTGGTGCAGCAGGGTGGTGAAGTCCATGCCGGTCTCCTTACAGCGTGGCGATGGGCGTGACGGGCGAGCCGACCGCGCCGGGCAGGCGCAGGGGCGGGGCCGTCAGCAGGAAACGGTAGCGTCCGGCGGCCTCGAGGGCCTGCGCCAGGTCTTTCAGGTACCAGAGTTCGGCCAGCGGCAGCCCCAGCTTGAACAGGCAGTGATGATGCAGCGGCAGCAGCGATTTGCGTCCCGCGCGCTCGCGGGCCGGATAGGCTTCGACGGCATAGTTATCGGCACAGATGGCGGCGATGCCGCTGTCGGTGATCCATTGCAGCAGGGCGTCGTCGGCACCGTCCAGTACGCAGCAGGCCTGGTGCAGCTGTTCGGCGTCCGGTTGGCCGGCCATCTCCATGATGACCTCGGCAAAGCCGGTGCGCAGCACCAGCATGTCGCCCGGCTCGACTTGTACGCCGTCTTGCTCCATGACGTCCATCAGCTCGCGATAGCCAATCAGCTGCCGCTGGCGGCCGTAGTGGCGCGTCAGGTCGACCAGCACGCCACGGCCCTGCATGCCTTTGGCGGCGAGGTGCTCGATGCCCAGCTTGAGCGCGCCCATGGCATGGCCGCCGCCGCAGCAGCCGGCGTCGGTCTGCGTATCGGGCCCGAGGATATCCGTGCCGGCCTGATAGCCGTTGTAGTAGACCTTGTGCGGCGTGCCGCTGCCATCGGTATCGAAATAGGCGCCGACGTGGGCCAGCGCATCCCACTGGGTGGAGTACTGCAGCGACATGACGACCTGGTCGTCGCTGAGCACGTCGATGGAAGACGGGTCCAGATTCTCCATGGCGAAATTCATATAGGGCACGCCGTCGCGTTGCGTGCCGCTCAGGCGGGGCGGCTGGCGACGGGGGTTGAGTGCCATGCCGCCGGGCAGGTCCAGCGGCAGCGACAGGCAGAACACCTGACCCTGGCGGACTTCCTGTATGCCCTTGAGGACCTGCTGCGGGCCGATCAGATTGACCCGGCCCAATTGATCATGCTCACCGAAGTCTCCCCAGTTGGAGCCTTGCGGCCGATGCGTCCAGCGCTTCATGTGCTTCCTTTGCTTCTGTGAGGGGGGCGATCAGGCCGCGCCGATGGTCAGGCCGCCGCAGACGAAATGGGTCTGCCCGGTGACAAAACCACAGCGCTCATCCATGAAATAGGCCACGGTGTGGGCCACGTCGGCCGGCGTGCCCATGCGGCCGACGGGAATGCCGTCGAGCAGCGCCTGGCGGCGGGCGGGCTCGTTGGCGGCGGCGAAGAAACCGGTGTCGATCGGGCCGGGTGCGATCGCATTGACCGTGATGCCGGCGCCGGCCAACTCCAGCGCCCAGGTGCGGGTCATGCCGACCAGGCCGGCCTTGGTCATGCTGTAGATGCTGCGCTCGGGTTTGCCCAGCGCCGCACGCGAGGCGATGTTCAGCACGCGTCCCTGTTGCGCTTGGCGCATGCCGGCGGACAGGGCCTGGGTGAAGCGGAGGGCGACTTCGATGTTGAGCTGGACCGCCTGGTAGAGGTCGTTGGCCGTGACGTCCTGCAGGGCGCCGATGGGCACGATGCCGGCGTTGTTCACCAGGCCATAGAAGGGTGTTTCGTGGCGCAGCGCCGCCAGGAAATCTTCCACGGCAACGCGGTCACTGAGATCCAGCGAATGGAATTCCAGGCCGTCGAGCCGTTGGGCCGGCGGGTTGCGGGCCACGCCGGTCACGGCATAGCCCTCGGTGATCAGGCGTTCACAGATGGCCTTGCCGATGCCTTTGCTGGCACCGGTGACGAGGACGCGTTTGAGGGTCATGCCAGGGATCTCCTGCCGCCGTGGCGGAACGGTTTCGGACGAATACCCGCAGCGTAAACAAGCGCTCCCATCCAGGCTATTAGTACAAACATCTATATATATGATCTATTGGCCGGGCAAAATAAAGACCGTCCGGGATGGGTCCCGGCCGATACAAGAACAGCCGGCCCAAGGCCGCGCGACATTCCACGGAGACACATCGACATGACACACCCGTTTATCCCGAGGCTGGCGGCTTGCGCCTGCCTGTGCCTGGCCGCGGCCCATGCCGGCGCGGCGGACTATCCCGCCAACCCGGTAAGCCTGGTGGTGGGCTACGGTGCCGGCGGCGGCACCGATGTCTGCAACCGCATCCTGGCGCAGGACGTCGCACAGCGTCTGGGCCAGCCCATGATCGTCGAGAACAAGCCGGGGGCCGGCTCCTCGCTGTCGGTGAGCTACATCCAGCGCCAGCGCCCGGATGGCTACACCATCGCTTCTCTGTCGACCGGCGGCGTCCTCAATCAGGTACTGAACCCGGGCAACAAGTACGACGTGCGCCGCGCCCTCACCCCCATCGCCCTGGTGGCCCAGTACCAGGTGGGCCTGCTGGTGCGCGCGGACTCGCCGCACAAGACCCTGGCCGACCTGGTTGCCGCCGCCAAGACAAGCAAGGCGCCGATGAGCTACAGCACCGCCGGCATCGGCACGCCCCAGCACCTGACCACCGAACGGATGGCCCAGGCCATCGGCGCGCAGTGGGTGCACGTGCCCTACAAGAGCGGGCCGGAAACGGTGTCGGCCCTGATGCGTGGCGATGTCGATTTCATGGCGCAGACCGCCGAATGGGTGCCGTATGTGCGCGATGGCCGGTTGCGACTGCTGGCGGTCTATACCGAGGGCCCGATGAAGGGGTTCGACGCACCGACTCTGCAGGCGCAGGGCTATGACCTGGTGGCCCCCAGCCTGCTGGGCATTGTCGGGCCGGCAGGCATGGATCCCGCCGTGGTCAAGACCTTGCAGGATGCCTTCGAAGCCGCCTCGCGCACGCCGGCTTTTGCCCAGTGCGCCGATCAGTTCGGTCTGAAAGTGGATTTCCGTGATGGGGCCGCCTTTGGCCGTTACCTGGATGACACGCTCAAGAGCTGGACCCCGTTGTTGCAACAGTTTGCCGTCAAGGAGTAAGAAGCATGTCCGAAGCCCATACCGATACCTGGCTGCAATGGCCTTTCCTGGAGTCCGGCCACCGGGAGCTGGCCATGGGTTTGCGCGCCTGGTGTCGCGAGCAGCCCGTGCCCGGTCCGGATGCCGACCCCATGGCCACCTGCCGCCAGTGGGTGCGGGCGCTCGGGCAGGCCGGCTGGTTGCGTTATTGCGTGCCGGCGGGTGCCGGCGGTGTATTGGGCGGGGTGTTTCCGCAGCTCGATGTGCGCAGCCTGTGCATCTTGCGTGAAACCCTGGCCCAGCACCACGCCCTGGCCGACTTCGCCCTGGCCATGCAGGGCCTGGGCAGCGGCGCGATTGCGCTGGCCGGCAGCCCCGCCCAGCAGGCTGCGTATCTGCCGGCGGTGGCGCAGGGACGCAGCATCGCGGCCTTTGCCCTGTCCGAACCCGAGGCCGGCTCGGATGTCGCGGCGCTGGCGTGCCGGGCGCAGGCCGATGCGGCCGGCTATGTGCTCAATGGCCGGAAAACCTGGATTTCGAATGGGGGCCTGGCCGATTTTTATTGCGTGTTCGCGCGTACCGGGCCTGCGGGTGCGGACGGCATTTCCGCATTCATTGTCGAGGCCGGCACGCCCGGGCTGGTGATCGAGTCGCAGATCGACGTGATGTCGCCGCATCCGCTGGCGACGCTGCGCTTCGAGGATTGCCGCGTGCCGGCCGGCCAGCGCCTGGGCGAGGCGGGACAGGGCTTCAAGCTGGCGATGCGCACCCTGGATGTGTTTCGCACCTCGGTGGCGGCGGCAGCCGTCGGCTTTGCCCGGCGCGCCCTCGCCGAAGGCCTGGACCATGCCCGGGAGCGTCGCCTGTTCGGCAAGACCCTGGCTGACTTTCAGCTCACGCAGGCAGCACTGGGCGAGGCGGCCACCGAGATCGACCAGTCGGCCCTGCTGACCTACCGCGCCGCCTGGGTGCGCGATGTCCAGCAACGCGCCAGCACCCTGGAGACGGCCATGGCCAAGATGGCTGCGACCGAGTCGGCCCAGCGGGTGATCGATCGTATGCTGCAGCTCTTTGGCGCGCAGGGCGTGGTGCGCGGCCACACCCTGGAGCGTCTGTACCGCGATATCCGTGCCTTGCGCATTTATGAAGGTGCCACCGAAATCCAGAAGCTGATCATCAGCCGTGCCTTGCTGCGTCCTGCCCGGACCGGCTGAGGCGCGCGGGGCCAGCCAGCGGCCGGCGGCGGCACCAGCTACCATAGCGCCTGTTGATTGGGAAATTCGCATGGTTGCCGTTTCAGAAAAGGCCGTTCTGGCCCCTCCTTTGTCGTCCATCCTGCTGACCAGCGCCGTCGCGGTGCAGGAGGTCATGCATGGGCGTTCCCTGACCGAAGTGCTGGCCGAGACCGAGGCGCGGCTGCGCCCGGCCACGCAGGCGGTGGCGTTTCACGCCATGCGCCACCTGGGGTGGGCCGACGCCATCGCGCTGCAACTGGTGCCGCGCGATCCGGCGCCGCTGGCGGCAGCCCTGCTGCGGGTGGCCTTGAGCCTGCTGCTGGAGGACGGCCCTGGCGGGCCGGTGCCGGGCATGCCGGTCTATGCCCCCCATACGGTGGTCGACCAGGCGGTGCGCGCCGCCGACAGTCATCGGCGGCTGGCCTCATACAAGGGGCTCATCAATGGCAGCCTGCGGCGCTTTCTGCGTGAGCGCGACGCATTGACCGCTGCCGTGGCCGAGGATCCGATCGCGCGCTGGAATCACCCCCAGTGGTGGATCAAGCTGCTGCGCCAGGCCTACCCCCAGCAATGGCAGGAACTGCTGCGCAGCGCCAATGTGCCTGCGCCGCTTACCCTGCGCGTGAATCGGCGCCGTGCCACGCGTGAGCAGGTCATGGCCGCATTCGAGGCGGCCGGCATTGCCGCTTGCGCCGTGGGCCAGGCCGGACTCATGGTGCTGGTGCCCCGTCCGGTGGTGCAACTGCCCGGCTATGCCGAGGGATGGTGGTCGGTGCAGGACGCCGGTGCCCAGCTGGCCGCCCAGCTGTTGCCCCTGGCCGATGGCATGCGGGTGCTGGACGCCTGCGCGGCGCCCGGAGGCAAGACTGCCCACATGCTGGAGCTGGCCGACCTGGAAATGGTGGCCCTCGATGCCGACGAGCGCCGTCTGCAACGGGTGTCCGAAAACTTGCAGCGCCTGGGGCTGGACAGTCCCGGCGTGCGCCTGGCCGCCGCCGACGCGGGCGACCTGGCAGGCTGGTGGGATGGGCGGCCCTTTGATGCGGTGCTGGCCGACGTGCCTTGCACCGCCTCGGGCATCGTGCGCCGTCACCCCGACATTCGCTGGCTGCGGCGTGCCCCGGACGTGGCGCGCACGGCTGCCCAGCAGGCGCGTATTGCCGACGCGCTCTGGCAGGTCGTGGCGCCGGGCGGACACCTGCTCTATGTCACTTGCTCGATTTTCCCGGCCGAGGGCCAGGCCCAGGCCGAGGCATTTGCCCGCCGCCATGCCGACGCCCAGCCCTTGCCGGCGCCAGGTCAGTTGCTGCCCGTTGCGCTGGATGCAACACCTGAGCTTGCACAGGATGGTTTTTTCTATGCCCTGTTTGCCAAGCGGCGCTGAATCGCCAAGAATAGGGACAAAGCCGTGACGCTGTGAAAGTCCATGATTGTTCGTTTATTTGCCGCCTTCCTGCTGGCTATGTCCGCCCTTCTGCCTGTCGCCGAGGGGCAGACGCACGTTGCCGAGCCGAAGGTGGTGTCGATCGATCCGGTCATTGCCGATAAGCGGCTGGCCATCAACGCCGATATCGACTTTCCGCTCAACGAACAATTGCGTGACGCCGTGGAGCGCGGCGTGCCGCTGTACTTCACGGCTGACATCAAGATCTCGCGTTCGCGCTGGTGGTGGTTCGACCGTGAGATCGCCGACGCCAGCACGACCTGGAAGGTCAGCTACAACGCCCTGACGCGCCAATGGCGCGTGGGCCAGGGTGACCTGTCCCTGAATGTCGGGTCGCTCGATGAGGCCATGGGCGTGGTGCGCCATATCCGCGACTGGCGGGTGGCCGACGGCGATGAATTCGAGGCCGGCACGGTCTATCACGGGCAGTTGCGGGTGCGGCTGGACACCTCGTTGCTGGCGCGCCCCTTCCAGGTCAATGCGCTCAACAGCAGTGCCTGGACCCCGGCTACCCCCTGGCGCGAGTTCTCCTTCACCCTGACCGAACCCGCCAGGGATCCTTCATGAAATATCTGCTGCGCCTGGCCCTCGTGAGCGGCGCAGTCAGCGGCCTGGCCTTGCTGGGTTTGCTGGTCTGGTCCACGGGCAACGCCTCACGGCTGGCCCAGTATTACGACGGCCTGTTGCTGCTCAACGGCGTATTCGCCCTGGCAATGTTCGTCTGGGTGGTGGCCCTGACCGTCCGGCTGGCGCGCCAGTTGCGCCGACGTCAGTTCGGCGCCCGCCTGACGGCCCGCTTCGCCCTGGCCTTTGCCCTGGTAGGAGTGGTGCCGGGGGCCCTGATCTACACCCTGTCGGTGCAGTTCCTGTCGCGTTCGATCGAGTCCTGGTTCAACGTACGGGTCGACAACGCCCTGGAGGCAGGCCTGAACCTGGGTCGGGCCGCGCTCGATTCGCAGTTGGCCGATCTGGATGTGCGCGCTCGCGCCATGGCCTCCGAGCTGAACAACCTGCCGGATGTCGACCTGGCCCAGGCGCTCACGCGGCTGCGCCAGAGCAACGGCGTGCAGGAGGCGCTGGTGTTCAGCGCCAGCGGCCGGCCGCTGGCGTTTTCCACCAGCAAGTATGGCCAGTTGCTGCCGCCCACCCCGCCTGTGACGGTGCTCAACCAGTTGCGCCTGTCGCGCGGTTATTCGGCCGCCGAGGCCGATGAGTCCAGCGTGCCGGGCAGTGATGGCGGCCTGCGGCTGCGGGTCGTGATCGCGCTGGACACGCCGGTGCGTTTCGATCATGCGCTGGTCGGCACGGGCGAGCCGCGCTGGTTGCAACTGGTGCAGAACGTGCCCGAGCAGATTGCCCATAACGCCAACCGGGTGCAGCAGGGCTTTCGCGACTACCAGGAGCTGGCGCTGTCACGCCTGGGTCTGCGCAAGCTCTACGGCATCACCCTGACGCTGGCACTGTTGCTGACGGTGCTGGCGGCCATCGCCGTGGCACTGGCGCTGTCCAAGCGTCTGGTGCGGCCCCTGCTCAGTCTGGCCTCCGGCACCCAGGCCGTAAGCGTAGGGGATTTCCGGCCGCTGCCCGAACCGCCCGAGCGCGATGAGGTCGGCCAGTTGACCCGTTCCTTCAATGCCATGACGCGCCAGCTCGACGAGGCGCGCCAGATGGTCGAAAGCAACCGCCGCCAGCTCGAACGCAGCAACGTCTACCTGGAAAGCGTGTTGGCCAATCTGTCTTCGGGCGTGCTGGCCTTTGACGAGAGTTTCCGCGTCACCATGTTCAACCAGGGGGCGCAGTCCATCCTGCAGGTGGATCTGCGCTCGGCCATCGGGCGGCCCCTGGAAACCGTCGACGGCATGCTGGATTTCGCCCGCATCGCACGCGATGCCTTCTCGGCGCACGCCGCCGTGGGCTCGGAACGCCAGCACTGGCAGCAGCAGTTCGAAATCACGCCGGCCCAGTCCGGCGCGCAGCCCATCACGTTGCTGGCGCGCGGCACCCACTTGCGGGTCGACGGGCGTGCCAACGGCTATCTGGTCGTCTTCGATGACATCACCGAGGTGATCTCGGCCAGCCGCACCATGGCCTGGGGCGAGGTGGCGCGCCGCCTTGCGCACGAGATCAAGAACCCGCTGACTCCCATCCAGCTGTCGGCCGAGCGCCTGGCCATGAAGCTGGCTGGCCATCTGGCGCCGCCCGAGGCCCAGATGCTCGAGCGCGCCACCAACACCATCGTCAACCAGGTGGGGTCGCTCAAGCAGATGGTCGATGACTTCCGTGAGTATGCGCGCACCCCGCCGGCGGTCATGCAGCCGATCGACTTCAACGCCCTGGTGGCTGACGTGCTGGCGCTCTATGGCTGGGATGCGGCCGAGGGGCAGCGACGTGGCGGTGGTGTGCAACTGGAGGTGTCGCTGGATGATGGCCTGCCCGTCATCGAGGGCGACACGACCCAGCTGCGCCAGGTCATCCACAACCTGATGTCGAATGCCCGTGATGCGGTGGCCAATCAGGGCGAGGCCGGCTGTATCCGGGTGGTGACCCAGCTGACCCACATTCCCCAGTCGGATGGGTCGGAAACCGCCGCCTTGCGGTTTACCGTGGCAGACAATGGCGCCGGCTTTCCGCCGCAGGTAATGCAGCGTGCCTTTGAGCCCTATGTCACGACGAAAGCGCATGGCACTGGGTTAGGATTGGCGATTGTGCGCAAGATCGTGGAAGAACATGGGGGGCGCATTGATCTTGCCAACCGCAAGGAGGGGGGCGCCCGAGTGTCCATTTTGTTGACCCGCTTGGCGAGTGCGTCCGATACTATGGACGCGACCTTGCAACAAAAGCATAATGCGGCAACGCAATAGGTGAAAGGTTTATGGCCAGAATTCTGGTGGTCGACGACGAAGTTGGCATTCGCGAACTGTTGTCCGAGATTCTTTACGATGAGGGGCATACGGTCGAGTTGGCGGAGGATGCGGCCCAGGCAAGGGCGGCCCGTCTGCGCTCGCGCCCGGATCTGGTCCTGCTCGACATCTGGATGCCGGACACCGATGGGGTGAGCCTGCTCAAGGAGTGGGCATCGCAAGGTCTGCTCGATATGCCGGTCATCATGATGAGCGGCCATGCCACCATCGACACCGCCGTCGAGGCCACGCGCATCGGCGCGATGGATTTCCTTGAAAAACCCATCACGCTGCAGCGTCTGCTCAAGACCATCGCCGCCGGCCTGGCGCGCGGGCAGGCACCGGCTTCCACGCCGGCTGCCTTGGCCGCGCCGATGGCATCCACCGCCTTCGCCGACGAGCGTGACGCGCCGGCCATCGCCTCGCCCGCCCTGGGCAGCCCCGAGGCGCCGGCCAGCGGCAACAACCTGCTGGGGACCATCTCGCTCGATCTGCCGCTGCGCGAGGCGCGCGACGAATTCGAGCGCATCTATTTCGAATACCACCTGGTGCGCGAGAACCACAGCATGACGCGTGTTTCCGAGCGCACGGGCCTGGAACGCACCCACCTCTATCGCAAGCTCAAACAACTCGGCATCGAATCCGCGCGTAAGCGGGGCTCATGAAAATCCTGATCGTCGGTGCCGGTCGCGTTGGCACCAGCGTGGCCGAGAACCTGGTGTCCGAAGAGAACGACATCACGGTGCTGGACATCCAGACCGACCAGCTGTCCTATCTCCAGGAGCGCTTTGATCTGCGCGTCATGCAGGGCGACGCCACCCAGGTGTCGGTGCTGGAAGCCGCCGGCGCGGCCGACACGGATCTGTTGATTGCCTGTGCGGCCTCCGACTCGGTCAACATGGTGACCTGCAAGATTGCCCGGCAGGTCTTCAACGTGCCGCGCCGTATCGCCCGTATCCGTATGCCGGAATTTGCCGACCATCCCGAGCTCATGGGAGAGGAAGGCTTCTGCATCGACGCCCTGATCAGCCCCGAGCGTAGCGTCACGACCTATCTGCACAGCCTGATCGAGTTCCCTGAAGCCTTGCAGGTGGTTGAGTTCGCCGAAGGCCGCCTGAGCGTAGTTACGGTGCGGGTCGGCCACGGCAGCCCGATGGCCAATACCTCGGTGGAACAACTGCGCGAGGCCTGGCCTGACGTCAAGGCGCGCGTGGTCGACGTACTGCGCGGGGGGCGTCCGTTACGCGTGGGGCAGGAAACGGTGGTGGCGCCTGGCGACGAAGTCGTGCTGGTGGTCGATACCCGCCATGCGCGGCGTGCCGTGCGCCAGCTGCGGGTGGCCGAGAAGACCGTACACCGGGTCATGATCGCCGGCGGCGGGAATATCGGCCTGCGCCTGGCGCGCCGGCTGGCCGAGGAAAGCTACAGCGTGCGCATCATTGAGCGCGATGAAAAGCGCTGCGAGGCGTTGGCCGCTGAACTGCCCTCCAATGTGCTGGTGCTGCATGGCAGCGGCACCGACGAGTCGCTGCTGGAGCGCGAAAACATCCAGGACATGGATACCTGGCTGGCCCTGACCAGCGACGATGAAGACAACATCATGTCTTCGTTGCTGGCCAAGCGGATGGGCGCGCGCAAAGTGATCACGCTCATCAACCGGCATGCCTATGGTGAGCTGATGCAGGGCAGCCATATCGATATCGCGGTCTCGCCTGCCCAGGCCACCATGAGCGAGCTGCTGCGCCATGTGCGCCGTGGCGACGTGGTGGCGGTGCACCGCCTGCGCCAGGGCGTGGCCGAGGCGGTCGAGGCGGTCGCCCATGGCGACCGTGCCACCTCGCGCGTGGTCGGCCGGCGTGTCGGGGAAATCCGCCTGCCCAAGGGGGCCAGCATCGGCGCCCTGGTGCGCGCGGATGAAATTCTGCTGCCTGACGACGATACCGTCATCGAGACCGACGATCATGTCATCGTGTTCGTGCCCACGCGCCAGCAGATGCCGCGCGTGGAGAAACTCTTTCAGGTTTCGGCGTCTTTCTTCTAACTTCCTGCCGGCCGCGGCGTGGCGGCGGCCTCGATCATGAAGCGCTTGCTGGCAACCTTCTACGTGCTTGGCCTGACCATGGTGGTGTTCGCACTGACCATGCTGATCCCCTTGGGGGTCGCCTGGTTCGGTGAGGATCAGGGCCTGAAAGCCTTCATCGAGGGCTTCGGGATCGCCATGGGCATCGGGGCAGGGGTGTGGCTGCTCACGCACCGCTGGCGCAGCGAGCTGCATGCCCGTGACGGCTTCCTGCTGGTGTCGATCGTCTGGGCGGCGCTGCCGCTGCTGGCCTCGATTCCTTTCCTGCTGTACTACCACGACATCGGCCGACCCCTGTCGTTCACGCACGCCTACTTCGAGGCCATGTCGGGCCTGACCACCACGGGGGCGACGGTACTCACCGGGCTGGACGATCTGCCGCGTTCGATCAACCTGTGGCGCGTGACCCTGATCTGGATGGGCGGCATGGGCATTCTCGTGCTGGCCGTGGCCATCCTTCCCCTGCTGGGGGTCGGCGGCCACCAGGTGGTGCGTGCCGAGACCCCGGGCCCCATGAAGGACGAGCGCCTCACACCGCGCATCGCCAGCACGGCCAAGGCGCTGTATGCGGTGTATTTCGGCTTTTCGATTGTCTGCTTCCTGGCCTATCGGGCGGTGGGCCTGTCGTGGTTCGATGCCTGGGCCCACATGGCCACCACCATGGGATTGGGCGGGTTTTCCACTTATGACTCGGGTTTCCTGCAATTCAACTCGATTGCGGTCGAGCTGGTCGCGATTTTCTTCATGCTGATCTCCGGAATCAGCTTCGCCACCCACTTCAATGCCCTGCGCCAGCGCAGCTTCAAACCCTATCTGACCTGTCCGCAGACGATTCCCTATCTGACCGTGGTGCTGGGTGCCGGACTGGTGATTTCGGTCTTCCTGCTGCTCAAGCACGTTTATACGGATCCGCTGCAGGCCCTGCGCTACGGGATGTTCAACACTATCTCGGTGGCGACCACCACGGGGTTCGCCAATGCAGACTACGGCAGTTGGCCCTTGTTCGCACCCCTGACCATGCTGCTGCTGTCGGCCTTTGCCACCTCGGCAGGCTCCACCGGCGGGGGCATCAAGATGATCCGCGTCATGCTGCTCATCAAACAGTCCCGTAATGAGCTGATCACCATGCTGCACCCGCATGCGGTCAGCCCGGTGCGCATCGGCACTCGCATCGTCGATCAGCGGGTGATCTTTTCGGTGCTGGCCTTCATGCTGGTATACGGGCTGTCGGTCGGGGTGCTCAGCAGCCTGCTGCTGCTCTCCGGCATGGATCTGACCACCGCCTTCGGGGCGGTCATGGCCATGATCAACAACACCGGCCCGGGCCTGGGACCGCTCGGGCCCACGGGCAACTATGGGGTGCTGAGCGACTTCCAGATATGGGTCTGCACCTTCGCCATGCTCATCGGACGGCTGGAATTGTTGACCGTGCTGGTGTTGTTCACGCCCTGGTTCTGGCGCAAGTAGAACCCCGAAAGTGTCCTGGACGCACCCCTTTCAGGGTTTTCCCATCCGGCTCGCAAACCCGCGCCTGGCGCGGATCTTGGTGGACGATGCCTCGATATGTCGCATGGATGCTTGAGTGTAAGTGCCCACTATCGTTCTTGCCTCTGGGGATTTTGCTGCTTGCGTGCATCGGGCTTATAAAAGTCGCCAAATTCCATTAATTTGCAATAAAAGCGCGGCTATCATGCAGAAAACGGCAGCCGCATCAGGATCTGCGTCCTGGCTTTGCGCAAGGCAGGCGGCGCCGCCTTCAAGCGCCACCACAAGGAGCGGATCATGGAACAGATTGCATTTGCGTCCTCATCCCCCAACACCTTGGGCATCGAACTGGAGCTGCAACTGATCGACCCGGCGGGCTTTGACCTGACCGCCGCCGCCGACGAGTTGCTGGCCCAATTGGTCAATCATCCGGCAGCCGAATTCATCAAGCCCGAGATCACCCGCTCGATGATCGAGCTGAACTCGTCGGTGCATACCCGGCCGGCCGATCTGCTGGCCGAGATGCGCGGCATGCGCGATACCCTGTGCGAGGCGGCCGACGCCGTGGGCGTGGCAGTCGCCGGCGGCGGCACCCATCCCTTCATGCGCTGGCAGGAACGCGACATTTTCGATGCGCCCCGTTTCCAGTATCTGGCCGAGATGTACGGCTACCTGGCACGCCAGTTCACTGTCTTCGGCCAGCACATCCACCTGGGCGTGCCCTCGGGCGATGCCGCGATCCGGATGGTCCACGGCCTGTCTCCCTACGTACCGCATTTCATCGCCCTGTCGGCGTCCTCGCCCTATCGCGAAGGGGTTGATACCTTGTTTTCCTGCGCCCGCCTGAACGCGGTCAACAGTTTCCCGCTGGCCGGGCATCTGCCGCCCGAGGTCCATGACTGGTATGGATTCGAGGCCCATCTGGGCCAGCTCTGCGAAAGCGGTCTGGCCGAGAGCATCAAGGATCTTTACTGGGATATCCGTCCCAAGCCCGAGTTCGGCACGGTCGAGATCCGGGTCTGCGATACGCCGCTGAGCGTAGAGCGGGCCTGCCAACTGGCCGCATTCGCCCAGACCCTGGCTGCCTGGCTGCAGGATCAGCCCGTGCCGCCGGCACGGGCCTGGCTGGCCTACCGCAGCAATCACTTCCAGGCCTGCCGCTTCGGGTTGCACGGGCGTTACGTCAGCGCCGACGGGCAACGCCTGCGGTTGTCCGATCACCTGAAGGCGCTGTTCGTCACGCTCATGCCCTTGGCGCAGGAGATGGGCACGGCGCCCATGCTGGCCGAGCTGCATGACAGCGTGCTGTGTGGAGCCGGTAATGATGCCCGCTGGCTGCGGGCGCAGTTTCACCGCCACCGTGAGCTGCCGGCCGTGGTGCAGGCCATGGCACAGACGTTCCGGGGCGGGCAGGCAGCTGCGGTGCCGTTGCGCCGCCGTATCCGGGCAACCTCCGAGCCCATGGCGTCCATGGCGCCAGGGGTGGGCTGGCCACAGCGGCTGCACTGAGGCGCGGGCAGCGGGCGCTAGAGGGTTTCCCGGCGCCCGCCGATGGCGCTGAGCGAGAGCCGGGTTTCGCCGGCGGCGCGGTGGCTGGCGGCGCGCCAGGCATGGCCATAGGCGACTTCGATGGTCAGGGGGATGCGCCCATCCGTGCCGCGCTGGGCCTCGAGGGCGGCACACAGCCGGGCGCGCCAGGCCGGCGTGGCCAGGCCGGCGCGGGGCGGGCCGCCCGCCGGCCCCCCCCCGCCCCGCCCCGCAG
>JAEWJD010000017.1 GCA_023386765.1 Pseudomonadota bacterium
GAAGTACACCGTGTGGTCGCCGACGATGTCGCCGCCGCGCACCACGGAAAAGCCGATGGTGCCGGATTCCCGCGGGCCGGTTTCGCCATGGCGTGCCCAGGTGGCCACGTCGGGCAGGGCCACATCCCAGGCGGAGGCGATCGTTTCGCCCATGGCCAGGGCGGTGCCCGAGGGGGCGTCAACCTTGTTGCGGTGATGCGCTTCGAAGACTTCGACGTCGTAGCCGCTGTTCAGGATGCGTGCGGCCAGATCGAGAATCTTGAGGGTGGCGTTCACGCCCACGCTCATGTTGGGCGCGAAGACCACAGCGATTTTCTGGGCGGCCACGTCGATGGCGGCCCGCCCGGCGTCATCAAAGCCGGTCGTGCCGATGACGATGCGGGTGCCATGGCGCACGCAGGCCTGCAGATGCGCCAGCGTGCCTTCCGGTCGCGTGAAGTCGATCAGGCAATCGGCCTGGGCCAGCGCGTCCAGATCGTCGGTGATGGCCACGCCCGTCTCGCGTCCCAGCAGAGCGCCGGCGTCGCGGCCGAGGGAGGGAGAGTCCTTGCGGTCCAGGGCCACCGCGAGCTCGACGCCTTCGGTGTCGAGCACCGCTTCGATCAGCATCTGGCCCATGCGGCCGCTGGCTCCAGCAATTGCAATGCGCATGTTTGTCCTTGTTTACAGCAATGGTTCGGGAGAGGACCCGGGTTCGTTGGTCATGTCCAGAACGGGATCGTCCGGCGCCAGGAGCTGGGGCTGGGAGTTGACGCCGTCGATCTGCTCGGTACGTTCGATGGCGCGGTTTTCCATCGCGTTTTGCTCGACAGCCTGCTTGGCGTTCATCTGCTCGATCTGGAAGGGTTGCAGCTCGGGCTGCTCGTCGCCGACCCAGCGCACCAGCCGGTCATGTTCGAAGAACACCGTGAACTGGCGCTCCTGGGGTTTGCCGTAACCGGGCTTGAACTAGTAGGGATAGTCCCAGCGATCCGCGTGCAGCACGCTGGTGAGGGTGGGGCTGCCCAGGGCGAAGCGCACCTGTTCGCGGGACATGCCCGGCTGCAGCAGTTCAACCTGCTCGCGCGTGATCCAGTTGCCTTGCTGCATGTCGGCCCGGTATGGGAAACCCCATTTCCCGGACGAGCAACCCGCCAGTGCCGAAGCTAGTACCAGGGCTCCCAAGGCCGCTTTCACGGGTTGGAAGGGAATTCGTGCGATCATGGACACTACGCGCCCCTATTATTGGTAACGTACAAAACCGTTATCATAAAGGTTTCATAACGGATAGTTCCGCAGGGCAGCGGGAATCAGGGCGCTGGTCTGTCGATAAATGTGCCGCCAGCAGCAGGCGGAGCCGCCATACGGAATTGGGGCCGTATTGGTTCACCCGACAGGGGCCAGCACCGGATCAGTCCCTGCCACCGCGGATGGAGAGCGATTACATGAGCGACCAATGCGAATTGAAGAATATGGGCTTGAAGGCGACGTTTCCGCGCCTCAAGATTCTGGATATTTTCCGCAAGTCGGACGAGCGCCATCTCAGCGCTGAGGACGTCTACCGCGCCCTCATCAGCGAGAACGTCGAGATCGGCCTGGCCACCGTGTATCGTGTGCTGACGCAGTTTGAGCAGGCTGGCATCCTGAGCCGCAGCCAGTTCGACACCGGCAAGGCCGTGTTCGAACTCAATGACGGCGACCACCACGATCACCTGATCTGCACCAACTGCGGCAAGGTGGTGGAGTTTTCCGATGTCGACATCGAAAAGCGCCAGCATAAGGTTGCCAAGGACAACGGTTTCATCCTCGAAAGCCACGCCATGGTGCTGTACGGCATTTGCAGCGATTGCCAGAAGGGCCGCTGATTCCCTGAGTCGCTGATGCATTGAGACACTCCCCCGGCCGGTTCGGCCGGGGGTTTTTTTTATGCGTCCAGGCCCTGCAGCATTTCGCGCGCATGGTCGCGCGTGGTCGAGGTAATGGTGATGCCGCCCAGCATGCGGGCGACTTCTTCGATGCGCTCGGCCTCGGCCAGCGGGGCGATGTGCGAGCGGGTCACGCCGCCGCTTTCATGCTTGCTGACGCGGAACTGGTGATTGCCGCAGGCGGCCACCTGGGGCAGGTGGGTGACGCACAGCACCTGATGGCGGACACCGAGCTCGCGCAGCAGCTTGCCGACCACCTCGGCCACGGCGCCGCCCACGCCGCTGTCGACTTCGTCGAAGATCAGGGTCGGGACGCGCGCCGCGCGGCTGGCAATCACCGACAGGGCCAGCGAAATGCGCGACAGCTCGCCGCCCGAGGCTACCTTGCCCAGCGCGCGCGCAGTCGATCCGGCGTGGCCGGCCACCAGGAATTCGATGGTGTCGCTGCCCTGGGCGCTGGCGGAGCCTTCAGTGACGGCCGCTTCGAAACGCCCGCCGCTCATGGACAGGGTCTGCATGGCCTGGGTGACCTGCTCGCTCAGGTCGCGGGCGATCTTGCGGCGGGCCTGGCCCAGGGCCCGCGCGGCGGCGTCGTAGTGTTCCTGGGCCTGGCGGGTCTGCGCACGCAGCGCCTCGATATCGCCGGCGGCCTGCAGCTGCGTCAATTGCTCGGTCAGCGATTGCTGCAGGGCCGGCAGTTGCTCGGCATCGCAGCGGAACTTGCGCGCCGTCTCGAAAACCGCGCTCAGGCGCGCTTCGGCGGCGTTCAGGCGTTCGGGTTCGAGTTCGATGCGGCTCAGGTAGTTGTTCAGGTCGGAGACCGCTTCGTTCATGGCGATGCGGGCCGACTCCAGTTCTTCGGCGATGGTCTTGAGCCCGCTGCCATCGTGGCGCTGCATCTGCTGCAGGCGGTGCCCGGCGGCGTTCAGGCGCGAGAGCGCCGAGTCGTGCTCGCCATCCAGGGCGTCGAGAATCTGGCTGGCGTCATCGAGCAGGGATTGGGCGTGCGACAGCCGGCTGTGGTCTGCCTGCAGGGTTTCCCATTCGCCTGGCGCGAGATTCAGCCGCAGCAATTCGTCGACCTGCCATTGCAGGCGTTCGCGCTCGGCGGCCAGGCTTTCGGCATCCTGTTCGGCGGTTTCTAGCTGTCGGGCCAGGGCTCGCCAGGTTTTCCAGGCCTGCGCCACGTTCTGGCGCAATGCCTGGTGACCCCCGTGCGCGTCGAGCAGCTCGCGCTGCGCATCGGGGCGCATCAGGCTCTGGTGGGCGTGCTGGCCGTGGATATCGACCAGTGATTCGCCCAGCTCACGCAATTGCGTGACGGTGGCGGGCAGGCCATTGATGAAGGCGCGGCTGCGGCCCTGGGCGTCAATGACCCGGCGCAGCGAAAGTTCTTCGCAGGGTTCGAGTTCGCGTTCGGCAAGCCAGGGCTCCAGATGGGGCGGCGTGTCGAAGATCGCGGTGATGTCGGCCCGCGAGGCGCCTTCGCGCAGCATGCCGGTATCGCCGCGCTCGCCCAGGGTGAGCGCCAGCGCGTCGATCAGGATGGACTTGCCCGCGCCAGTTTCACCGGTGAAGACGGTGAAGCCGGCGCCAAAATGGATTTCAGTCTGTTCGACGATGACGAAATCGCGGATATGCAGGGTTCGCAACATGGCGGGCGCTGCCGTTAGGGTCAGTCAACGTTATCGGTGGCCTGCGGCATCAGGTTCCAGTGCAGTTTGCGGCGCAGGGTGGAGAAAAAGCTGTAGCCCTGGGGGTGAACCAGGCGGGCCGTGTGCGGAGAGCGCTGCACGGTGATCCGGTCGCCTGGCTGCAGGTCTGACCAGGTCTGCATGTCAAAGTGCACCGAAGCGCCCGTCTCGACACGCCCGCTGGCCGTGAGCGTCATGCTGAGCACGCCGGTGTCCGGGATCACGATAGGGCGGTTGGAGAGGCTTTGCGGCGCCACCGGCACCAGCACCATGGCATTGAGGCCAGGATGCAGCAAGGGGCCGGCCGCCGACAGGGCGTAGGCGGTCGAGCCGGTAGGGGTGGCGATGATCAGGCCGTCGGCGCGCTGGGTGTACATATGCACGCCATCGAGCTCGACCCGCATTTCGATCATGCCGCCGCGTCCGGCGCGGTTGAGCACCACGTCGTTCAGCGCACAGGCCGAGAACATTTCCGCATCGCCGCGCCAGACGCTGCCTTGCAGCAGCGAGCGCTCCTCGATCTGGTAATTGCCATCGAGCACGCGGGTCAGGGCGGCCTGGGTATCCTGCAGCGGGATGTCGGTGATAAAGCCCAGCCGGCCGTGGTTGATGCCGATCAGGGGAACCCTGTAAGGCGCCAGATGGCGTGCTGCACCCAGTACCGTGCCATCGCCGCCCAGGATCACTGCCAGCGAGGCGGACTCCCCGATTTCCTGCAGCGAGGCAACGGCGTAGTCGTGCAAGCCGGTGTTGCGCGCCGTGTCGGTGTCAAGGAGCACGCGCCGGCCTGCGCGCGTCAGCATGTCGGCCAGGGCGCGCAGGGGCGCATCCAGGCCAGTGTCCTGGTAGCGGCCGATCAGAGCGACGACGGGAAAGTGCATGGGCGGGTTTCGGTGGATTCAGGATGCATATCAGGCGATTATATGGGGGCGTATATTCTGTTGGAGGACAAAAATCGCCTCCCTGGCCAACTTTCCCTAGAATACCGTTATGGATGACCGTGCTCGTGCCTTGCTCAAGGCGTTGATTGAACGCCATATCGCCGACGGGCAACCAGTCGGCTCGCGTACGCTTGCCCAGGTGTTTGATCTGTCTCCGGCGACCATACGCAACGTGATGGCCGATCTCGAAGACCTTGGGCTGATCCAGAGCCCCCACACTTCTGCCGGGCGGGTGCCGACGCCACGCGGCTACCGTGTCTTTGTCGACTCGCTGCTGGCGGTACGGCCCTATCAGTTCGAACCGGCCAGTCCGATCGAGTTGTTGCCGTCCGCCGAACCCAGCCGCGCCCTCAATGCCGCGGCAGCGCTGTTGTCGAACCTGACGCAGTTCGCCGGCGTCGTGCTCACGCCCAAACGGGCCCAGGTGTTTCGCCAGATCGAATTCGTGCGCCTGGGTGAAAGGCGGGTGCTGCTCATCGTGATCACGCCTGATGGCGATGTGCAGAACCGCATCATGCAGGTCCAGCGCGAGTATTCCGATGCCGATCTGCACGAAGCAGCCAATTTCTTCAATCAGCATTTTTCCGGCAAGTCCTTTGATGCCGTGCGGCGCACCCTGTCGACCGAGCTGACGCAGTTGCGCGAGGATATTTCGCGCCTGATGCAGGCGGCGGTCGAGGCGGGCACCGAGCCGTTCGACGAGGGCGACAATGTCGTGATCTCCGGCGAACGCAAGCTGCTCGATGTCAGCGACATCACGTCTGACATGGACCGCTTGCGCAAGATGTTTTCGTTGTTCGAAAAGAAAACCGAGCTGCTGCAGTTGCTGGACGTCTCCAGCCGCGCCCAGGGCGTGCAGATCTACATCGGCGGCGATTCACAGCTGGTGCCCATGGACGAGGTCACCGTGGTGACTGCACCCTATGGGGTGGACGGCCGGGTGGTGGGTACGCTGGGCGTGATCGGTCCGACCCGGATGTCGTATGAGCGGGTGATTCCCATCGTCGATATCACGGCGCGCCTGCTGTCCAATGCCCTGAGCCACAATCAGTAAACCGAAAATCGATGATGCGCCCCTTGGCGGGCTGCAACAGGAGAGGTCTGTGTTTTTGCGCCTGTTCAAGTATTTGTGGCCTGAACGGTTCCTGATGGAACCTCCTGGCGCTGACGATCGCTTTGACCCGGATCCCGCTCCACGTGGCCCGGGACGCAGCGGCGTGTTGCTGGTCAACCTGGGTACGCCCGATGCACCCACGCCGGGAGATATCCGCAGGTATCTGGGCGAGTTCCTGTCGGACCCGCGCGTCATCGAGATTCCGGGTTATCTGTGGAAGCCCATCCTGCATGGGCTGGTGCTGCGTCTGCGGCCCAAGAAACTGGCGCCGCGTTATGCCGGCATCTGGATGGATGGCGGGTCGCCCCTGCTGGTCTACAGCCGGCAGCAGGCCGAGGGCGTGGCGCGTCTGCTGGCCGAACGTGGCCTGGACGTGCCGGTGGCCCTCGCCATGCGCTATGGCAACCCCAGCGTGGCCGAGGCGATCACGCAGTTGCGCGCCCAGGGCTGCGACCACATTCTGACCGTGCCGCTCTACCCTCAGTATGCGGCCAGCACCACGGCCACGGCGGTCGACGCAGTGACACGCCATGCCGCGCGCCTGCGTGACCAGCCGGCGCTGCGCTTCGTCAAGCGCTTCCATGCCGATCCCGGCTATCTCGATGCCCAGGCCGGGCGTATCCAGGCGTACTGGGCCGAACATGGCCGGCCGCAGATGCTGGTGATGAGTTTTCACGGTCTGCCGCGTTACTCCATCGAGCTGGGCGATCCCTACTACCGAGATTGCCTGGAGACCGCGCGCGGCCTGCGCGAGCGGCTCGGCCTGGCCGCCGGGGAGCTGGAGGTGACCTTCCAGAGCCGTTTTGGCTCGGCCCGTTGGATGGAGCCCTATACCGAACCCACGCTCAAAGAGCTGGCCGGTCGCGGCATTCGGCAGGTGGATGTGGTGTGCCCTGGCTTCGTGGCCGATTGCCTGGAAACCCTGGAAGAAATCGACCAGGAGTGCCGCCAGGCGTTCATCGAGGCGGGCGGCGAGCGCTTTCGCTACATTCCGGCCCTCAACGACAGTGAACAATGGGTGACGGGCCTGACCGATCTGGTTCAAGAACAGTTGCAAGGCTGGCCCGTCGGACGGACTCCGCTCGCGTAAACTGGGGGCAAGGCCCTTGCGCCTATCCCGTGAAAAGTTTTCAAGGAGACGGCAAGATGACATCCCCCAATCGACCCCGCCTAGGGGTTTCCGGTGCCCCTGGTCATGAAGAACTCCGGGAGGACAGCGTCGAGCGTGATCTCGACGAGGCCCTGATGGAAACCTTCCCGGCCAGCGATCCGATCTCCATTACGCCCGAGGAAGACCGGCCCGAGCCGGAAATCGACGAGGCGCTCGAAGAGTCCTTTCCCGCCAGCGATCCTCCGGCTCCCGCCCAGCCTGGCAAAAAATAAGGGCGGGCATCCCGAAAAGGGGCGGGCCGGACGGTATTTCCCTCTTGAAAGTCCGGCCATGGCCCCCATTTGGGGCGCAAACCCTGTTCATTTATTTCTGGAGGATATCCATGACGGCATCTCAAGAGC
>JAEWJD010000035.1 GCA_023386765.1 Pseudomonadota bacterium
TCATAGATGCCCGGCGCCGTGTATTCGGCTGCCGCAGGGGTATAGATGCTGCCGAACCGGAAGCGATACTTCGCCGACCGGGCCGGCTTGCCGCTTGCCAGCAGGCGCGTGGGCAGCGCGGCCATCGTGGCCCCGCCGGCGGTTGCCAGCAGCAAGCGCCGGCGCGATTCAATGTAGCGTTCAGACATGAGAGTCACCTATTTGACGAGCGGGCGCGCGGCCCCGTTTTCAGAGGGGAACGTGGATGCCGGCGCCCAGGGAGCGGGTCTGCAGACGCACGTCGCGTTGCTTGAGCAGCAGCCGCTCGCCATCGGCAAGCACATCACGGTAGGTGCCACAGGCAAACAGCACGCTGCGGCCGGCAGGGTCGGTGTGGGTCACCACGAACTTGGCGTTGGCTTCATACTCGCCCGGGCCCAGTTCGCGCAGCCGGGCAGGCCCGACCTGGCGCGTGAACGTGCCGCCCATGCGCACATGCTGGGCGATCATTCCGGTCATGTTGGCCATGCTGGCCTTGTCATGGTCCAGCCACACCATGTCCTTGCCCAGCTCCGGGCTGTAGGCCCGCACGCAGTAGCGAAAACCTTCGTGGCAGCAGCCCAGGAACTCCGAGTACGACTCCTGGTCGAGAAAGACCGACAGGTCGTAAAGAAAGTCGTTGATACGCAGCGTCGCGTCGTTCATTTGGTGTTTTCCTCCAAGGCCCGGCCCGCCAGGGGATTGCTGGCCTCGCGTTGCATATGGCGGCCCCATACCCGGTAGTAGGCACGCATGATTTCATCGTCCTGGGCGCGCAGGTTTTCATGGCGGGCGAACTGGCCCCAGCGCGATGCGCCGCGCCGGTGCGTCTCGGACACCGCTTCCACGAACACGACGTCCTCGGCCAGATTGCGGCCCAGCGGCCCCCAGATCTCGTTGTGATGCCGCACACGCAACGCGCGGTCATGCTCGGACTCGCCCAGCACGCCCAGGCCGCGCTGCTCCAGCAGCGTCACGCCGGGCGCAATCGGAATGGTGGTGTCGATACGGATGGCCGTGGCGCGCACCAGGATGGTGGTGTTGGGAAAGAGATCCACCAGGCGCAGCTCGCCAGGGCGCAGGCCGGGCAAGAGACACTCGTCGCGGCTTTCCCAGCCTTTGTAGTTGTCATAGGAGACCGTCATCGGATCCAGCGTGCCGTGCCCGTTGGGGTGGATGATCCAGCGCCGGTCGTGATAGCCGTCGGCCATGATGGCAGTGGAGCGGTTCACCACGTGGCCCCACTCGTGGTAGAGCTCCATATTGGTTTCGTGCCACTGTTTCCAGTTGGCCTGCATCAGCACCTCGTGGTAGTGGAAGACCTCCAGCGGCTTGACCGCCATCACGTCTTCCAGGCAGTCCATCACGTCGCCCACATCGGTGTCGAAGTCGGCCGCGTCATCGTCCAGGTTGATGAAGATCAGGCCGAACTTCTCGTGACAGCGCACCCGCCGCAAGCCGTTCGCGCTCTTGCACACACCCGCCTGCTCGTAGCCCTCGGCGCGCGTGATCTCGATGCACCGCCCCTGGTCATCGAAAGACCAGAGATGGAAGAAGCAGGTCAGGCGTCGCGCATTGCCGCGCACCTCGGTCACCAGCTTGGCGCCACGATGCGGACAGGCGTTGTAGAAGGCGCGCACGCTGCCATCGTCGCCACGGATCACGAAGATCGGAATGCCGGCGTGGTTCAAGGCGCGATAGTCTCCCGGCGCGGGGATCTCGCTTTCGTGGCAGGCGAACTTCCAGGTCTTGGCAAAAATACTGCGCAATTCCTCGTCGAAGATCTCCTGGGAGGTATAGATATTGGCATCGACATAGTGGTCTCCCGGAAGATCGGGACGAGCGCACCACTGCCCGGCAGAGCGAGACATGGGTATTTCCTTGTTCAGAAATGGAAAGGACGATGAATCGGGTCGTCAGAAAAGCCAGCGCCTGAGCTGGCGCAGCGCCGAAGCGGCTGCGCCCACACTGACGACGCAGCGCTGCAGGCGCTCCAGCAGCATCTGTTCGCGCGCCGGCGACAACGATGCCGACTCGACGGTCAAGGTGACGCAGCCCAGGGCCTTGCCTTCGACAATGAAGCTGCGGCCAAATGCAGAGACGCCCTCATAGGCCTCATCTTTGGAGATCGCGAACTGATCCGCGCGCACCGTCTGAATCTCCTGACGCAGCGCCATCAGGCTGGACAGGGTGTAGGGCGTCGGCGCGGGATAGGGCTCGGTGCCCAGCATGGCGGGCCAATGCACTTCTTCCATGGCCGCCAGCAGCAGCTTGCCGGAGGCCGACCCATGCAGCGGGCTGCGCAACCAGGCCTGGTAATACGGCGCCAACATGCGCTGGCCGATCACGAAATCCAGCACCAGCCGCTCGTAGCCCACGAACAGCACCAGCGAGGACGTCTCCCCGGTTTCTTCGCGCAACGTCTCCAGCGCACTGCGGCAGGCCAGCCGCACCATCGTGATCGGGTGCTGCAGATTCAGGGGCGCCAGGCTCTGCGGCGCCGGCAGGTAGCGCTTGCCCGCCGGTTCGCGAACCACATAACCCAGGGAGATCAGCGAGGCCAGCAGGCGATGGGCCGAGCTGGGTTTGAGATCGAGCTGACCGCACAGCTCCATCAGGGTCAACGGACCGCTCGCCTCCTGCAGCGCCTGCAGGATCAAGATGCCTCGCTCCAGCGAACCTACCGCGACGTCTTTGACTGCGTCTTTTTTCATGATTTCCATTAAACGGAAAGATTTTTCTGTTTGATGGACAAATTATCTTTGTAGACAGAAATTGCAGCCACAGGGTTAACGATGAGAAAACCCATTAAAAATCATGGAGTTACATTTCCATTAAACGGAAACTCATTCATTCCCGCGGGTCGGGACCGTCTTGGGAGGAAGGGAAAGGGCGAAAAAAAACCTGCGCCACAGCGCAGGTCGGAGCCACATCAGGCGGGGTGGAAGGCCCGCTGGCGTCAGCCTCGCGCGCCGGCCTGCTCCAGTTGCCTGGCCATGCCGGCGTAGCCGCGCTGACGCGCATGCTGCAAGGGGGTGACACCCTGGCCGTCGGCCAGCTCGGGATCGGCACCCGCGGCCAGCAACGCCGCCACGATGGCTTCATGGCGGGGACCGCCATCCCCCAGGATGATGGCCTCCAGCAAGGCGGTCCAGCCCAGGCGGTTGACGTGATCAGGCGCGACTCCCGCCGCGATCAGCAGCTTGACCGTCTCCACGTGGCCCCGCTCGGCGGCTGGAATGAGCGCCGTGCCGCCATAGCGGTTGGTGCTCTTGAGATCGGCCCCCTTTGCCAGGGTCAGCCGCAGGATCTCGTTCAGGCCGCGTGCGCCCGCGTACAGGTAGGGACTGTCCTGGATGCGGTCTTTGGCATTGACGTCGGCCCCCGCCTCGATCAGGGCTTTGGCCGCGGCAATCTGGTTGGCGTGGGTTGCGATCAGCAAAGGCGTGGCCCCCGCCGCGTCGCGCGCCTCGATCTGCGCGCCGGCAGCCAGCGCCGCCTGCAGTTGCACGACATCGCCGCGCTCGGCGGCCTGCCGCAATTGCTGCTCCAGTTCGCCGCCTGCGGCACTTGCCATCCATGACGCAACCATGGCGATCACACCTCCCAGGAAAATGGCGATACGTTCCATCAGCACGGCGCAGCCCTCCTTTTTCAATACATTGTTCGAACTATCGGGGCAGCCAATTGCGATGCCCTGCCGAGGATGATAAAAGTCGCGGGAGATATTTATAAGTTAAATATTTACATGAACTACAGTGGAAAACCGAATAGGCCCCCGCTCGACCTGGACCTGCTGCGCGCCATCGTGATGGTGGTCGATTGCGGCAGCTTCACGGCGGCGGCCACCCGTCTGCACTCGACCCAGTCGACGGTCAGCCAGAAGGTGCGCCGTCTGGAGGAGCTCGTCGGCCATCGGCTGCTGGAACGCGGTCACCGCGAGATCCACCCCACCGATGCCGGAGAAACCCTGCTCGGCTATGCGCGCCACCTGCTGGCCATCAGCGAACAGCTGAGTGACGCCCTCTCGGGTAGCGCCAGCGTCACGCTGCGCCTGGGATTGCCGGATGACTTCGTCACCCGCCGCACCATGACCGCCCTGGCGGCGTTCAGCCGCGCCCACCCGCAAGCCAAGCTGGAGATCACCAGCGGCCTGAGCCGCGACCTGGCCGCCAGCTATGACCGCGGAGAACTGGAGCTGGTGCTCATCAAACAGCGCCGCCATAGCCGCGAAGCGGCGCTCTGCCGCCCCGAGACGCTGGTCTGGCTGGACAGTGCGGCCCATCCCAGTTTCGAGCAGGACCCGGTGCCGCTGGTGACCTTCCCGCCCCGCGGGCTCTACCGCGACGACATGATCAACGCCGTCGAAGCCATGGGACGCAACTGGCGCATCAGCTTCACCAGTTCGGGGCTGGCAGGCATCCAGCAGGCCGTGGCCAGCGGCCTGGGCATGAGCTTGCTGCCCGCCCGCGCAGCCACCCCCGCGCACCGCGTACTCGATGCCGCGCAAGGTTTTGCGCCATTGACCAGTTTTGAGATCGCCCTGCTGCACCGGCCGGACAGCGACGCCCTGATCCGGCTTGCCGCCGAGCTGCTGGTGACGCTGCTTGACGAGGAAAACACCTAGCGCCGGCACTATCCGATTTGGCACTTCCAGGCATCCAGGAAATTAATTGTCCCATTCACGCGGGCATCGATATCATCAGTTCAGGCTAGACCTGAAGTCCCCTCCCGGCCATCCCCGGCCCGGGATTCAGTCAACGATCATTCCAGGAGTCACCATGGTTTTCCGTCCTGCCCTGTT